>JAYTFO010000513.1:0-6869 GCA_043734305.1 Acidobacteriota bacterium
CAGCACTGGCCGGTTTGCAGGTTCTGGTGGGCAAGCGCAAGGGCATGGCTGGCTACGTCATGAAATGAAGACCTGTTTCATCACACAGACTCGCTGTAACCACTCACTTCTTCAAACCCGCCGTAAAGTTCGTAAGCACGGTGACGGATTGGTTGACTTGCTGTGAAACCAGATTCAGCAGGATTTTCTTGCCGTCGGGAGTAACGTCGTAGAAGCCCAACTGGTTGCTCGTCGAGTTTGAAGCAAGTTGTTGCGCGGCGCCGAATTGTAGCCCTTCGCCAATCTCCTTCACAGGCACGGAAAAGACCGACCGGGTGGCCTGGTTGAAGTAGTAGAGCTCCTTGCCATCGCGGCTCCACTGCGGTTGATATCCGCCGTTAGTGGAAACCTGCCATTTACCCTGCCCGGCGCGGAAGGCCACCACGTAGACTTCGGGGCTGCCAGATTCCCCCGAAGTATAGGCGAGCCAATGGCCGTCCGGGGACAGATGTCCTTCGGAAGCGAAGGAGTTCGCGGTGCTATGTGGGACCACCAACCACGGCTTGTGCTCTCCCTCCAGCGGCAAGGCCCAAATCTCCCAATAATTTGCTGACGGGCCGCGCGCGTAGATAAGGAACTTGCCATCGCGCGACACATCAGTAGCGACGTCTACCTGGTCATCGCTGATGAGGAGTTCTGCCGTGCCACTGCCATCGGAGGGCCTGCGATATAGCTTTGTGTGGACGTCGCTCTCAACCGACGTGTAGACGATCCACCTGCCATCAGGCAACCAGACAGGGGCATCGTTCTCGACAGGTCCAAACGTAAGCCTGGTTTGCACCTTGCGGGACACGTCGAACACCCAGATGTCATGGTTGCCCGCGCCGTTGTCAATCTCGAGTGCGATACGGTCCGCCTGAGGGGACAGCTTCGCAGATGCCAGGTTGGCAACTTTCTTGACCACGGTCCCGATCTGTTTTCCGTTGCGGTCCGCCCAAACGAGTTGCTGATCGCCAGTTCCGCCATTGCTGAAGATAAGCAGCCCGTTGTTGGCGGCGGAGGCGTCCATGTGCCAGGTGCTTGCGTCTTCCATCACTCCATTGGCCAGGTTCTGTATCTCTCCGCTCAACATTCCTTTCGCCGGATCAAATGACTGCGCCATCAACTGGCTGCCACGCATGAACAGGAGAAAACCATTTGCGTAGACGGCGTTCGATTGGGATGAAACAAGCTTGCGATTCTCGCGTCCATCGACGGACGCGTAAAACACGGCATCGGTTGCTGGATCGCGGGGGGCAACGAAGAGGTAGAGAAAATGCTTGCCGTCTGGAAGGAAAAACGGCCAGCGATGCGAAGGGGGCTGCCCCTCGCCGAACTTGGTGACGGACACCGGAGTTCCTCCGGTGGCATTGACACGCACGATGGGCGATACCGCCTCAGGAGCGAACAGGATTGTTCCTCCGAGGCCCCACGTGCCCCCCCTGCCAAAAGGCGCGCCGCAGACGACCAGCGGTGATCCGCCATTGAGATCAATCGTTTTCAATTTGACCCCCGCGAAGAAACCCAGAGACCGGCTGTCGGGCGACCAAAAGGGAAAGGTCGCTCCGTCGGTACCAGCCAGCGTGTGCGCTTCCGGCGCATTCAGGAGGCGGACCCAAATGAGGTTCTTGCCGTCCGAGCCAGTGGCCACGAAGGCAATTGAAGCACCGTCGGGGGACAAGACGGGCGGCCCGGCAAAATCACCAATTAAGGCCAGCGTAGCGTCGGCGGGAGGATTGATGGCGGCGCGGATTGATGGCGCTGTCTGAGAAGGATGGTAGAAAAAAATCCCGGCGGCGGCACCGACGACAATCGCAGCTGTGGCGGCGACGGCCCACCTCCGACGCTCTCGGGGCGGCGCGAGCGGTGTAGTTACGACGGCAGCTCCGGCCGCCAAATTGTCTGCCGCTATCCACTGCAGTTCGAGCTTGATGTCATGCGCGGTCTGAAAGCGCTGCTCCGGATCCTTCTGCAAGCAGTTGGTGACCAGATGTTCGAACGCAGGCGGAGTGGACGGCTTGGTCGCGCTGACCGGTTGCGGGTCGGACTCCAGAATGGACGATGCCAGCGAGATCTGACTCTTGCCAGAAAAAGGGCGCTTGCCTGTGACCATCTCGTAGAGAACAGCTCCGAGAGCGAAGATGTCGGAGCGGGCATCAGCTTCTCTGCCTTCGATTTGCTCGGGTGACATGTACTGGATTGTGCCGATCACGCTGCCAGCGGTAGTAAGCGGGCTCAGTGGACTTGGTCCGCTCATCGTGGGCATGGCTGTAAATGACGGCGCGGCACCGGAGCCGGTGGCGGGATTCTGCGGGCTTAGCGATTTGGCCAGGCCAAAGTCCATGAGTTTGGCGCCCGCCTGCGTCAGCATGATGTTTCCGGGCTTCAGGTCACGATGCACGACGCCATTGCGATGCGCGAAGGCTAGTGCTTCGGCGATGGAGATGCCGATCTTCAAGATTTCCTTCAGAGGCAACGGGCCCTTGCGGAGTTTTTCCGCCAGCGTTTCACCCTCCAGGAACTCCATCACCAAGTAGTCGGCGCCATTTTCCGACCCGATGTCGTAGAGATGACAGATATTGGGATGGTTCAGCGAGGAAATGGCGCGAGCTTCGCGCTCCATGCGCTGTTTCAGTTCCGGCGACTGAGAAAGATGCGAAGCGAGAACCTTGACGGCCACGGTTCGGTCAAGGCGCGTGTCGCGCGCTCGATATACTTCGCCCATGCCGCCTGCGCCTAGCGGCGACTGGATTTCATAGGGACCGAGTTTCGCACCTAGGGTGAGGGCCATCCGTGTGCGTAATTATAGCCCGTGCAGAAGAGGAAGCGAAACGTTGGCCACCGATCGCTAATCTCCTTCTGATCCGCCGTACTGACCTGGGAGAACACACCACCTGCTACTCATTTCAAGGAGTTCGTCGGCGAAGTCGTTCCAGGTTTGAGCCGTTTCAACGTATCGAAAAGAAGGCCAAGTCCTCGCCTACCCGGTAAAAGTGGCTAACGTTTAGAGGGTGTGGCGATCTGATACTGAACGGTTCGCTGCCCTCGAATGTTCCGTGCGAGCTGTAGCCTGTAAGCGTCGGTTATGCACCCGGGCACTTCTTCCGAAGACTCGCCGCCGCTTTTTTCCCGGGATGCGTTCTCAAAGGAGTCATTTCCCAGCGCGGCACTTAATGCGAAGCCACTCATCCGATTGACAATCTTTGGCAGTTATCGCGGCCTCATTTCTCAAAGCGTCAACCGAATCACCGCCGACGGTATGCACATTCTGATCCCAGCTTTCGGTACCGCCTCACAAGCCTTTCATACCACTCCGCCTGTAATATGCGGGCGATCCCGAAGCCCGCACGCCCCCTCAAGAAAGGGTACGATTTTCAGCGATTTCAAGTTACTGATTCGCAGGAGCCACTTCTGACAACTTTTGCCCTCTCAAAAGGAATACCTTTTTTGAGCCGAGGCCGGCGGCCAAGGGTGACTCGGGCAGCCCAACCGGAAAAGGCTGAGATCAGCGCGGAGCCATGAACCTTTGAATCAGGTACGCTACCCAACCGGTGAGGGCAACTTCCAGGAACACAAGCAACCAGCTGGCGTTCTTCTCATACCAAGCAAACTTCGCTTCCCTGAGAAACACCTTCGTGTTGGCAGCCAGTCGCCATGAATAATTCAGCAGCAGGAGTAATGCAAAGACAAACCCGACAACGATAAGACGGTTACGCAAGGACGGAATCGAAGGTAGAAGGGCCAACATTGCCAAGAAAATCGCGCTGTTGAGAATCTGCCCGTACTTGCGCAAAATGTAGGTCGCCGTACTTTGATGTTCTTCCAGAAATTCTTTGACTTCGGCAGCTTTCCCCTCAACCCAGATTCGATCATACCCACTAACAAAGAGTGTGTTAGCATCGCCCTTCTTTAAATTCAAAACCACCGTTTTTGTACCAGCATTGATGATCGGTTCATTGGCTGAAACGATCATGTTGTAAACAACCGCCGGAACACTCGGGTCAGCCAACAAGTTATCGACCCCGATGTGGATATGTTCCATGCCCTTGTGAGTCGCGTTGATCGCAGGCATAGCGACGTTCGTGCCTTGCTTCATCAATACCACAAGCCTGCGCACCGCCTCCGCATCCATCCGATAAGAACCTAATACAACGGTTTTCGTTATCAGTGGAGGAATTGCGGCAGCAGCCTGTACGACCGGTGCCGCGTCTGGTGCTGGCGATAATGCTGCTACCACACCTGCACCACCCCCTTGTTGCTGATTTTCTATCTTAACAAGCAAGAACTTGCCTGCTGTCTGCGCATCAGTGCTCCACGTCCCCGTTACTAGCCCCTCCGCGCTATCGAATGTGCCATCCATTCTCCCAGATTGTGGCAGCGTAACTGGTACGCTGTACGTTCCGGTGAACTGGTACAAAGTCGCAGCTAATTGGTTTTCCGCCGACCATTCACCCATTAAGAGCGCATTCAGTTGTCCTAACCCCGGTTCAATTACCCCAATTCTGCCTCGGATGCTGTTGCCGTCTCTCAACAATTCCACGAAGACTGATCCCTTCGTGGTTTCTCCCCATACTGAGCCGTTGAAATTGATTATCTCTGCCATCGCGCTCATTGTAATCCAGCCGCAATTCGCGCTCCGTGTGGGAATATACCATCTAACCACTTACTAGGTGCTACAACGCACGCCATTGCCGAAGTGAAAGGCATCGTATCGACATATGCTTTTCCGTATTCTGACTAAGCCTCTTCATGCTTCCACACCGTCTTCCGCTCCGGTGATCCCAGAAGTCTAACTCCGCTCAAGGCGAACTATTGGCAAAACCAGCCATTTCACTCCAATCCCCGACGGCGGGGCGGCTGATCTATTCTGAATTTCTTTCAAGCGGGGTGCAGGTTTCGGGCTGGCTGATTTGCTCGGTGTAGATAGTAACCGACATCACCGTAGCTCCTGCTCTTTCAAAATCGTAAGTTTCGCATCTGGACAGTTGGGAGTGCCAACCCTGCAGCCCTGCCCAACCCACATAACCTTGCCACGTAGAGAGTAAACTGGATAATCGTGTCCAGCCTGCAAGGATGAACATGCAGCTTTATTGATATCGTCCCAAGCGTTCAATACGTTCGTTGGGCTCTCACGCGTGCATGTCATGAAATACGAGATTTTTCCAATTCGGCCGCGGACGTATATTTTCTCGTTGCTTGTAATGTCCGTTACTTGCAGCTGTGCTTTGTCTTGACACCACGCCATTTGCGACACCGCCAAACTAAAGAACAACGCGATGCTTTTCCAAGAAATACCCATGCGCTCACATCCTAACCGAAGTAAAAACGTTTGGGCGGAATTGACAAAATCAGGCCTTTGCATTAATTGGCCGTGGTTAGTGTAATGGCGATTTTTCATCAAAGAACTGCGGGCCGGCGCTTATTCTTTCCGACGCCTTGTTTTTCGTCAGGGCACCCCGTTACCCGTTATGCTCTAATAGGCTGCCATGCAGCGAATGTTTCTAACTCTGGCCCTTCTGCTGCCTTTCAGTTTGGCTCACGCCAAGCTGGACAACGGTCAAGCTCTTAATGCTCCCCACGCATTGCTCCGCATCGAGCGGCTCCAGCCGGGCGAGGCAGTATGTGCTCTTGTTGACGACGACGGCACCTATCGGCTTGAGAAGTTGTTTCGGGCAAAAGCGGAAATGTACACGGGCAAGGCCAGCAACGACGAGATTGACCAGCTAATTCAGATTTTAGAAAACCCTCAATTGAGAACGTTGTCCCAGGAGAAAGTTCTTGGAGAGATGGTCTCTGATACTTTGGACGCCCTAGACTTGGCGATTTGGCGCCAACGCGGATGGCAGACGCTCTCTTTCCATAACCCCTCAAGCCGAAAACCTTTCAAGGATGGGCTTGATCCCCTTTTGCGGTGGTTTCAAAACCTTCAGAAAAGTCGGCCCGCAGCCGTGAAGGTCGAAGGCGCGGCGAGCCGCTGCCTGCCCGCAAAGGAGCTGCGGCAGGAGACCCGGCAAACGGAGGAGCCCATGGGGGCCCCGGCCAGTTCAGAGGCAAAATATCTGTTCCGCTTTTATTCATCAGAATTTGCTCGTGGAAGGGCTGATAGCAGCTGTACCGTCGTCTTCGCTGATGGCACGTATCGCCGCGAGACACGCTTTCAACCAATCATTGGTTCCAAGACCGATCGAAATTACGGTGGACAAGTCAGCACAGATTCCCTTGTGGAACTCAAGCATCTCCTCGATTCGCCTGATCTGAAGAAGGCCCATTCTGATACCGGCAAAGAGCAACGGGCTGGGGACTTAGAGGGTTCCGCGGTCTCCATTCCTCGCGAAAATGAAATCCAACATCTCCGGTTCGCCAGTCAATTCAACACCCATATCCCTCCTCTGGATCAGGGAGGGATGTCGAATATGGCCTATCACGTCGCCGACCACAAGGTGCTCGATCCGCTCAAACACTGGATGAAGCAACATACCGACAAACTGGAGGGCGGCAGTGAGACTGGCAAAGCCGTTAATGACTGCTTTCCAGCGAAGGGAAAGTGAGTTTCAACAACCGCGCCTCAAAACGGCGCGCGAGGGTGCCCCGCCCTGGACTATCCACAAAAGGCCGGAGCAGCGGAAGGCGAACAACAGGCGATTCTGACAGACTCGACTGTTGAAATCAGCCGATTTCACTAATTGAGAACAGCGGCTAGTCGTTAGTGGAATCGCGATGTTACGCCAACAATCCGCGCGCCACTTCTCCGAGGAGTCGTTTTTCGCGTGGGAAGTAACCATCTCTTTAGGTTTGGCAGACATCTCCCAAGCATTGTTATGCGGGCTTGCTTCGCATGACAAGAGTTTAAC
>JAYTFO010000514.1:0-3950 GCA_043734305.1 Acidobacteriota bacterium
TGAATACCATGTCCCCAACTCGTCTCCCCCTGCATCATCGTGGGATAGTAAGTGGTGTTAATCATGACGGCCACTTTCCCCACCAGCCATGGGATCACCGCTCCACCCACAATCGCCATATTCAAAATACCCGATCCGTCGCCGGTCAGCGGACCGAGTTCGGCGATGCTCATCGTGAAGATACACGGGAACATGATCGAGTTGAACAAGCCGACCGCCAGGATCGACCACATGGCAATGTGTCCGTTGCTCAACACTGAAACGGTAACCAGCAGCGCCGCCGCCAGCGCCGCCAATGCCAGCAGTTTGCCGGACTTGATTTTCTGCAGCAGGGCGGATCCGATAAACCTTCCAATCATCGCTCCGAGCCAGTAAATCGAAATGTAAGTTGCCGCTTCCGCTAACGCCGCGTGATAGCGAGTCGCCGGGTCCGCGATCTCAGACGCAAACCTTCCGATGTCAGGCAGAGCTAGGTAGTTCGCGATGGCACTTCCAATCGCCACTTCGCCGCCCACGTAAACAAAAATTCCAATCGCCCCGTAGACCAGATTCGGATGCTTCCAGACGCTATCGTTCACTTTCTCGCCCAGATGGTGCTCGGCCGACTGAATCTGCGGGAGTTTCGAAAGGCCAATCCCAATCGCCAGGATGAACAACGCGACCGCGAAGAAATACACATACAGCCGGACAATCGCATGGGCTTCCTGCGACGTGCTTTGCGCGATTGCTGAAGTCGTCGTTCCGAGAATGATTCGCGCCCCTACCCAGGGAAATACCGCAGTGCCCAGAGAATTGAAAGCCTGCGTGAGATTCAGACGGCTGGATGCCGTCCGCGAGTTTCCCAGCACGGCGACATACGGATTCGCCGCCACCTGAAGAATCGTAATTCCCGTCGCGAGGACGATCAGTGCTCCAAGAAAGAATGGGAACGACGGAATGGTCGCTGCCGGATAAAAGCCGAGGCACGCGGCCACCATCGTGAGCAACCCGACCACGATCGCCTTCTTGTATCCAATCCAGTCGATGATCTTGGACGCCGGGATGGAGAAAACGAAGTAGGCGGAGAAGAAGGCGGTCTGAATCAGCATGCTCGCGTCCAGCGGCAACTTGAAAGCATGTTGCGCATACGGGATGAGCACATCGTTTAACGAGGTCAGCGATCCCCACATGAAGAAGAGGGTGGTGACAATGGCCAGCGCGCTGCCGTAACTTTGATTGGAATCTGCCGGGGGAGGGGCTGTGGACTTCACTGTAACGTTGGCCATCTGAAGTTTTTCTCCGTGTTGGGGCTTGAAATGAATCTAGCTTGCGTTCCGGAAGATAGTCGATTCGGCGCGAAAGGGCAACAACGAAAAAATGCGGCGGTCCGAAGAAAAATCGGTTTTCTAGTGGGTCTAGCGTTGCCTCGAAGCTCCCTCTTCACTATTTCTTGGTGTACACCCGCACGTAGTCCACCAGCATGTTCTGCGGAAAGACGGTCGTGTTGTCCGGACTACCCGGCCAGTCTCCGCCGACCGCCACATTCAGGAGAATGAAGAACGGATGATCGAAAACCCACGTCGTGCCCGCCGGAAGGTCTGCCGGCGTGCGCGTCTCATACAGGGTGCTATCGACGAAAAAGCGAACCACGTTGGGTTCCCACTCGACAGCGAAAAGATGAAAGCCGTCGGCAAACTTTCCTGACGGCAACGTGTCAGTCCCAGTCAGTCCATTGCCTCCCGAGTAACCCGGGCCGTGCATGCTGCCATGGACCTTGTCCGGTTCCTTGCCGACATTCTCCATGATGTCGATTTCACCGCACGCGGGCCATCCAACCGTACCGATATTATTGCCGAGCATCCAGAAAGCCGGCCACATTCCCTGCCCTTGCGGAATTTGGATGCGCGCTTCAAAGCGCCCATATTTCTGGTCAAACAAACCTGCCGTCTTCATGCGCGCGGAAGTGTAGTTGCGAGTGATTCCATCGAGCCCGGTGTAGGTCTCCTTATTGGCCGTGATGGCCAGGTTTCCTTCTTGCACATGCGCGTTCTGGGGGCGATTGGTGTAGGTCTCAAGCTCGTTGTTACCCCAGCCATTGCCGCCGGTCTCCATGACCCACTTGGCAGAGTCGGGCAAAGAACCGTTGGCTGCGCCGAATTCGTCGCTCCACACCTGAACGTAGGATGGCGGTGGGGGCGGCGGCGCCGGGGTTGGCGAAGAACCGCAACTCACCGCCGCAGCCGATAGTAAGGCGACTAATCCGACGAGGCATCTTGAGATTCTTCGCACGATAGATCTCCTTAAACAATATTAGCTGCATAATGCCATACTCAATGGAACATGGAAATGACTTCTCCGTCTATCAGAGCCTCCATTTTACCGCTTCGCCGATCCACCTCCAACTTCGTGGATCGGTGCCATCACTTCGCAACCGCGGTCAGCGTAGTCTCCGTCAGATCGACGGAATTACCACCCACCATCACCTTGAACGTTCCCGGCTCGACGACTCGACGCATGTCACGATCGTAAAAGGACAGCTGCTCGAATCCGAGAGTGAACTCAACCGTCTTCGTCTCGCCCGGCTCCAACTTGATCCGCCGGAAACCGCGCAATTCCTTGATCGGACGAGTAACCGAACTTACTTCATCGCGGATATAAAGCTGCACCACTTCATCCCCACGAACCTTGCCGGAGTTACTCACGTCTACGCTGACCTTAGTTAATCCCGAGGTTCCGATAGTCGAAGGACTTAGCCGCAGATTGCTGTATTTGAATGTTGTGTAACTCAATCCCCATCCGAAGGGAAACAGGGGCTGCGTTGTAGTGCCGAGATAGCCGCGCTTGGCGGACGGCTTCTGATAATAGTAGTCGGGGAGTTGGCCAACCGTTCGCGGCACCGTGATGGGCAGTTTCCCGCCTGGATTGGCGTCGCCAAACAGGACATCCGCAACCGCCGTTCCGCCTTCCTGCCCGAGGTACCAGCCATCCAGAATCGCGGGAATATGTTCGGCGATGTAGTTGATCGAATTCGGGCGTCCGTGCAGCAGCAACACCACGACCGGCTTCCCGGTTTCGACCATCGCTTTTGCGAGATCGTCCTGACTGCTCAACAAATCGAGGCTGTCGCGATCACCCAGGTGGTTGGTGGCCCACGCCTCGCGCGACGTCTGCTCGTTTTCTCCCACCACGAGCAGCACCAGATCAGCCCTGCGTGCCACCTGGACAGCTTCCTGAATGCGTTTCGCGTTGAGCGCCGGATCACCGAGCACCACTTTATCAGCGTCCCAGTCCGGAAGCGTTTCCGTGATCTTGCAACCTTCCGCGAAAAGCACTTCGCTGCCGGAGCCAACCTTGTCCTTGATGCCCTGAAGCACGCTGACGCCGCGCCCCGGATTGTTGCTGTAGCCGCCCAGATGAACCTCGCCGGCATTCGGTCCGATCACCGCAATCCGCTTGTATTTCGAGCGGTCCAGCGGCAACAAGCTGTTCTGATTCTTCAGAAGAATAATCGCTTCGTGCGCCGCCTTGAGCGCCAACTGCTGATGCTCCGGACTGTTCGTCACTTTCTCGGCGTAGGCTGGATCGACAAAGGGATCATCGAACAATCCGGTCAGGAATTTCGCTCGAAGCACGCGCCCCACCGCTCGATCGACCAGCGACTCCGACACTCTGCCATCGCGGACCTGCTGCAAGAGCGTGCGGAATGTAGCCACGGCGGGAAGCTCAACGTCTACGCCTGACTCCAGGGCCGTCCGGGCGGCCACGTCTTCGTTCGCGACGACATGGTGCAGCACATTGAGATCGTTCACCGCAAAATAGTCCGACACCACCACACCCTGAAATCCCCACTCCTTGCGCAGAATGTCGTCCAGCAAATGCCGGTTGCTGTGCGAAGGAACTCCATCCACTTCGTTGTAGGAAGGCATCAGACTGGCGGCGTGCGCTTCTTGAATCCCCGCCTGAAAAGGTTT
>JAYTFO010000515.1:0-3270 GCA_043734305.1 Acidobacteriota bacterium
TACGCCCTGGCGCATGGCGTCCATGGTGCGGCCGATGTTGGCGGAGACGGCGTAGTCGGCGCGATGAATTTCTTTGGGGCGGCGAATGTCGTGATGAGGAAGACTCAGGCGCAGGACGGCAATGCCCATCCAGTTGAGGGCGCGGCACAGGCTGTTGTAGGCGAGCGCGTCGGCGTTCCAGTGCGGGAGCAGGACCACGGCGCGGCGAGCCTTTTCTCGTTTTTCTGGAGCGGGGAACCAGCGAGCGTTGGCGAGATCGTTCTCGGGATAGGGCGTTTTTACGGGCGAGGTGAAGCGCAGGAAGTCGGCTTGCGTCCCACGGACTTTCGCTTCTAACTTCGGGTCGGGAATTTCACGGGTGCTGAAGACCTGGACATCGCGGCGCTCCAGACGAAAGTCCGCCGGCTTCTGATAGGAGTAAAAGTCGTCGCTCGACTCGATGATGCGGTCGTTGAAATTTTTGAAGTAGCGCAGAAGATCGTCTGGCGATTGGCTGGGCGGTCCGCCATTGCGGCCGGGCCAGTGTTGGGTCCACTCCACACCCCAATCGAGCGGACGCACCACACGGTTGTTGTCGACCGACGTGAGGCGGGTCTCCCAGTCGTACATCCATTGGGCGTAGCGGGATGGCATCTCTTTACAACATAGCAAATGGGCCGGGAATACTCAGTATTCATGCAGCCAAGCGCAGCTGGGCGGGGCTGGTTGGGGAATAGGCCAATGCAAAGGGAGACGCGGAACTATGATGGGGCAAAGCGCTAGAGAAGTCTCCACTAGTGACGAGGCGCGCTTGCCCAGCGGTAATCCTCCCCTCGGCTAGGTTAGAATCCTTCATGGCGACGTTGCGTCAGCAAATCGCGACCAACGTGCTCACGGTCACCCGCTTCCGCGAGCTGATGAAAAAGCTCCGCGAGAATCGCCCCAACGACGACCTGGAACTCGTCAAAAAAGCCTACGATTTTTCGCAGAAGCACCACTCCGGACAGACTCGCGCTTCGGGGGAGCCCTATCTTGTCCACCCGCTCGAAGTGGCCAACGTCCTCGCCGACATGAAAATGGACCCGGTCGCGATCGCGGCCGGCCTGCTGCACGATTCTGTAGAGGACACGTCGGTCACGACCGTAGAGATTCGTCAGGAATTCGGCGAGCAGGTCGCGCACATCGTCGAAGGCGTCACCAAGATCAGTCAGATTGATTTTTCGTCCACCGAAGAAGCGCAAGCCGAAAATTTGCGCAAGATGATGCTGGCGATGGTGGACGACATCCGCGTCATCCTGATCAAGCTGGCCGACCGTCTGCACAACATGCGTACCCTCGAGCATCTTGCGCCCGAGCGCCAGCAAAAAGTAGCCCGCGAGACCCTCGATATCTACGCTCCCATCGCGCATCGACTTGGGATGGGAAAAATTCGCGGCGAACTCGAAGACCTTGGCTTCCGCTACGTGGACCCCATCGGCTACGAGCAGGTGCAGGCGGCCGTGGAATCGCGGCGTAAGCAGGGCGAAGCCTTCATGACGCGAGTGGAAAGCGTTTTGCGCGACGGCCTGAAAGAGGCCGCGATCACCGCGCGCGTGGAGAGCCGTATCAAGCGCCTCTATAGCATTCACCAGAAATTGTTGCGCCAGCGCATCAGCGTGGCCCAGGTCTACGACCTGTTCGCCATGCGCGTGATTACGAATTCCGTGCAGGATTGCTACGCCGTTCTCGGCATCATTCACAATCTGTGGCGGCCGGTCCCGGGCCGAATTAAAGATTTCATCGCCATGCCCCGGCCGAATCTTTACCAGTCGCTGCATACGTCGGTGATCACCGAAACCGGCGAGACTTTTGAGATCCAGATTCGCACCGAGGAAATGCACAAGATGTGCGAGGAAGGCATCGCCGCACATTGGAAATACAAAGACGGGCCTGTTTCCGCGCAGGACGAACAACGCCTCGCGTGGCTGCGCCAGGTTGTCGAGTGGCAGCGCGACGTTTCCGATCCCAACGAGTTCCTCTCCACGCTGAAAATCGATCTTTATCCGGAAGAGGTCTACACGTTTACTCCGAAGGGGAAAGTGATTGTATTGCCGCGCGAAGCGACGCCGATCGATTTCGCTTACACCATTCACACCGAAGTCGGACACAGTTGCACGGGCGCGAAGGTCAACGGAAGAATGGTCCCGCTTCGTCACAAACTGCGGTCCGGCGACATCGTGGAAATTCTCACGCAGCCCGGACACAAGCCCAGCCGCGACTGGCTGGCCATCGTAAAGTCATCGCGGTCGCGCAACAAGATCAAGCACTGGCTCAACCTGCATCAGCAGGAACGCGCCGTCGAGATAGGCAGGAAACTGATCGAAAAAGAAGCACGCAAATATCGCATGTCGCTCAAGCAGATCAAAGACGCGGACCTGTTGCGAGCGGCCGGCGAATACGGCCTGGGCCGCGTCGACGACCTGCTTGCCGCCATCGGTTACGGAAAATATTCGGCCCGGCAGGTTCTGGCGAAACTAGCTCCGGAAGGCAGCGCGCCCTTGCCCGAAGGCGATGGGCAGTCGGCGAGCGGATTCACGAGCGTAGTCCGCCGCGTCTTCGGCGGAGACAATAACGCCATCATCGTCAAAGGCTATGGCGACCTGATGGTCTATCGCGCCAAGTGTTGTAACCCCATTCGCGGAGAGAGCATCGTCGGTTATGTAACTCGCGGCAAGGGTGTCGCGGTCCACTCCAACAATTGTCCAAACGTCACGAATCTTTTGTATGAGCCGGAACGCCGCATCGACGTGCAATGGGCGAGCAGCGACAAGGAAGGGCAGCCGATTTCCTATCCCGTCAAGCTCACACTTTTTTGCGACGACCGCTTCGGCATGTTGAAACAGATCACATCCGTCATCAGCGACCAGAACACGAATATCCGCAATATCGAAGCCCGCACCAGCAATGGCCAGGCCAGCATCGACGTAGTCCTCGAAATCGCCGACCTCAAACATCTGCAGACGATCATCAACGGCGTGCGGCAGATTCCGGGCGTGCACGATGTGCAGAGGTTGCAGAAAATCTGAGGCGCCCCCGCCCGCTTGCCCCTCACTCCTGACGCTCTCCGCCGACGATCACGCGAATCAACAGCACACGGCCGCTGCCCGGCGTCGGCTCAAATTCAGCGGGCGCAGGAAATCCCCGCATCCATACCAACCCGCAACCTTCCGCCAACGCCACCGGCCAATTTACCTTCGCCGCTCCCACGATGTGCCGATCGTTGAGCAGATCTTTCACTTTCTTCGCGTCCTT
>JAYTFO010000516.1:0-4326 GCA_043734305.1 Acidobacteriota bacterium
TGGGTTTCAACGCTATCGGAATGTGTCGAGATCACAATCAACCTGAATTTTCGGAGTCGTCTACACCCGCGGTAAAGGGATGTCCGACAATTTCAAAAATGCAACGGTTCCGAGCAGAAGTCGTCCCTCCGGAGTGTCGGTCGTAGCGGGGGGTGCCGTCCCTTGCGGTACTCGCGCTCTCCGCTTTCACCTTCCCGGCACTCCCGTGCCGGGCTTTCCGATGCCGCCTCTGCGCGGCTGGGCCGCACGAATGGCAGGGGAGATTACGGCCGTAACTCGTTGTGCCGCTAGGATTACACAAGTATTACAGTGCCTCTGCGCGGCCCCTGCTATGTTGGCTAAAGACGCGGTGAATTCCGTGGGGAGCCAGCCAGCATGAATACGAATCCTGAAGTCGGTGTGGGCGTCGATATGGACCGGGAGCACGCCAGCCAAGATGGCATCAATTGGGGCACGGCAACCGCCATGGGCCTATTTCACGTGGGCGCGGTTGCAGCGCTGTTCTTCTTTACGTGGAAGGCGCTGTTCGTCGCCATGTTCCTGTGGTGGATTTCCGGGAGCCTGGGGATTGGGATGGCGTATCACCGGTTGTTGACGCATCGCGGATTCAAGACGCCCAAGTGGGTGGAATATTTTCTGACCTGGTGCGCGACTCTGGCGCTGGAGGGCGGACCGATTTTCTGGGTCGCGACCCATCGCATTCATCATCAATTTTCGGACGAGCACGGCGATCCTCATTCTCCACGCGACGGCAAATGGTGGTCGCACATGGGATGGATTCTGACCGGCCGATCCATGCATCATGACACGACGACGCTTTCGCGCTACGTGCCCGATCTGACCAAAGACAAAGTCCACGTCTGGTTGACTAAGTATCACTACACTTCGAACATTATTGTGGCGGTGATCCTGTTTGCGATTGGTGGACTGCCCTGGCTGATGTGGGGAGTGTTTGCGCGAGTAGTGGTAGGACTGCATTCCACATGGATGGTGAACTCGATTACCCATATTTGGGGAACGCGGCGCTTTGCGACCAAGGATCTTTCGACCAACAACTTCCTGATTGCGCTGCTGACTTTCGGCGAAGGCTGGCACAACAATCATCATGCGCATCCGGTGTCGGCGCGTCATGGCATCGCGTGGTACGAAGTGGATATGAACTGGTACGGCATCTGGGCATTGAAAAAACTTGGCCTGGCGCGGCACATCTACAGGGTCAAACTGGACAACCTTCCACCCAAGCCCGCGCTGACCAGCGACCTGAGCGCGGCGGAGCTGGCGGGGGTTGCGGGGAACGACTAGAAGCATTAACCGCAGAGGACGCAGAGATCGCAGAGTAAATTCGGGATGGGTTCGTATCCAACTCCGACCTTCTCTCCGCAGGTTTAGATTTTCCTCGAATTTACTTGGCGCTCTCTGCGTCTCGGCGGTGCAACGCTTTTCCCGCTAGAATCTTCCTGTGCGGATCATCAGCAGGCAGAAGGCGATTTACTTTGTCATCACGCTGGGCGTGTGCCTGGTGGTGGCGGCGGTGGCGCTCAATGTGGGCTGGATCATCCTGAACTGGCGGGAGGGGATCAAGCTCTTCTTGGGAGCGATCCTGTTTCTTGCGATTATTGCGGGGCTGGTGCTGAATACGATTTTCCTGGTGCGGGAAATTCGCCGCAACGAACAGCACGACAGCTTCATCAATGCGGTTACCCACGAACTGAAGACTCCTATCGCTTCCATCCGGCTTTACTTGCAGACACTCCAACGACGCGAGGTGGAGGTGGAACAGCGGCGAGAGTTTTATCAGTCCATGCTGCTGGATACCGAGCGCCTGATGCATACGGTCGAACAGGTTCTGAAAGCGGGCGAGGCTGCGCAAAGGAAGCGTCCGGTACAAGTGCTGCCGATCGAGTTCAATCATCTGGTGCAGGAGTGTTTGGAACTGGCGCGTACGCGGCATCACTTGCAGGCCGAGGCGATCGACTACAGCGAATCGCTGAAGGGGGCTGCGTCGGCGGCGGTGGCGGGCGATCCGGAAGAGTTGCGGACGGCGGTTTCGAATCTGCTCGACAATGCGGTGAAGTATTCGCCGGATGGGGTCCGCATCTCGGTGGAACTTGCCGTTCCGGATGCGGAGCATGTGGTGCTGCGGGTGCGCGATCGTGGGGTCGGAATTCCTGAGCATGAACTGAAGCGCATCTTCAAACGTTTTTATCGCGTGGCACAACGGCGGTCGAGTATGAAAGGTACGGGCCTTGGTCTCTTTATTGTCCGTGCGATTGCGCGCAAGCATGGCGGAAAAGTTTTTGCTGAAAGCGAAGGTCTGGGGAAGGGAACGACGGTGACGCTGGAACTGCCGCGGAGAGTGGCATGAGCCGGATATTGGTGGTCGAGGACGAAGCGCATCTGGCGCAGGGGCTGCGCTTCAATCTGGAGGCGGAGGGTCATGCGGTGGAAGTGTCCGGTGACGGGGAGTCGGCGCTCGCGCGGTTGCTGGCGAAGAAGGAGCCATTCGACGCGCTGATCCTGGACGTGATGCTGCCCGGGAAAAGTGGCTTCAACGTTGCGGCGGAGCTGCGGGAGAAGAAGAACTATGTGCCCATCCTGATGTTGACGGCGCGCGGACGCGCTGAGGATGTTCTGCTGGGCTTTGCGTCAGGCGCCGACGACTATCTGCCGAAGCCATTTGAGTTGCCGATCTTGATCGCGCGGCTGGAGGGCTTGTTGCGGCGCACGTCATGGATGAAGGAAGCGGCGCAGCGGAGTTTGTCGGTGGACTCTGGGAACGAATCTCAAACTGGTTCCGAGGCGCAGGGGCGACCTGACGTTTTTACGTTCAACGGGAAGACCATTGATTTCGCCGAGCTGGAACTGCGCACGTTCGGAAATACGATTCATCTGACGCTGATGGAAGCGGAGTTTCTGCGCCACCTGATCCGCAACAACGGGAAGGTGGTGTCGCGAAAGTCGATCCTCGAAGAAGTTTGGGGACTGCACGAAGACACCGATACGCGCGCGATCGACAATTTTGTGGTGCGGCTGCGGCGGTATATCGAAGAGGATCCGTCGCAGCCGAAACATTTGCAGACCGTCCGGGGCGTGGGGTATCGGTTTGTGGCGGAGCCGGATTAGGGCGTTGGTCGATGGTCGTTCGTCGTTGGCAAGACCGACCTCGGGGGCTGAAGCCCCAGGTCAATGGACGGCGTGAATCGCAGCGGTGAACCGCTGCGCCACCCAAAAGGCAAGAAACCTGCTGAGGCTCCGGGTCGTTCGTCCTTCGTCGTTGGCAAAAACCAACGAGGGAATAGCGACGATGGGTCTTTGCGAACGACCAACGACGCTCTAGTGCTGTTTGGCGGAAGAACTCATCGCCAGCTCGCGGAACAGGCCGAGGACTTGGGCGGCGGTGTTTTCGTCGGAGAGGGTTTCGAGGGCTACGGTGGCGGTGAAGTTGGGAGACGTTGGATTGAAGCGGACGTTGAGAAAATCTTTGTCGCGCCAGGCGGTGAGGGCGTTGATGACGGCAGTGAGTTCGGGCGGCCAGTCGTCCTTGGTGGTCAAGACGACGGGGCCGGGACGACTCAGCGTCCAGGTTCTGGTTTCAGATCCGACTTTCTTTGCCTTTGCGGAGTGGCCGGACCAGCGGCGGCGAATCACGTCCAAATGAAAGCCGGGAGGGAAGCCCATGTCGGCTTCGAAGGTCAGGGTCTCAGATTGGTTGCGCCAGCGGCTGAGAAACCACTGCACGGGAAATGGGCGAGGCTGGAGGCGAACGGTAATGCGGGCGTCTTCAAACCAGCGGGAAGAGAGGCGCAGCGTGGCTTTGAGTTGCGTACTGCCAGCCTTCCAGCGGGGATCGAGAACGCGTCCTTTGCCGAGGCAGGCGGTTTGCACCCAGTGCAACAGAGCTGCTCCGCGACGCCGGTTGTAGCTCACAAACCATGCGTACCAGAGCAGGAGTAGAACGCCTGCCACGCTGAGATCGATCAGGAAGAAACGGCCCACGGTGGTCCTCTGCTGCGGAAATCCTACGTCTATGGATGCACCTGCGCAAGGGGTAGATGGAGAAAATTCGCAGGGCGGATTTGGAGGGTCGTTTTATGGCGGCAAAGAGCCCTTAGCCGCTAAGATCGCTAAGAAAAGCCGCAAAGGCCGCTAAGGAAGGCCGGAGGCCCTAATTGCGACCGCGGCATTCTTTCTGGTTCTGCCGCTAGAATAGGCGGCGATGGGGTTTCATATTCGGTCGTTCCAGAAAACGGATTTTGAGGAGTTATGGCGGATGGATCAGATCTGCTTTGATCCGCAACTGGCCTATTCACGGCCGGAATTGGCGAC
>JAYTFO010000517.1:0-5492 GCA_043734305.1 Acidobacteriota bacterium
CCACTGATCTCCGCTGACCACCGTGACTCCCAGCACTTCCACCTGCGGAGACTGCACCATCACCAGCAGCGTCTGCATGTTGCTGCCGCCCGGCCCAGAGAAATCTTCGTTGACGATAACCTTGCGCCGCTGCTGGGCCCAGGCGAAAGAACTCGCCAGCAGCCAGAGCGCAACCGCCCAACGCGATCCAGTCACTCGATTCATGGGCGCGGCGCTCGCGTCATCAAATCCATGTAGATTTTGTAGAACTTCTCCGCATCAATGTCGAACTGCACATTAGCCAGGCGCACGTACGGCGGAACCTTGGTCTTCGCATCACAGAAGATCGTCTTGCTGTAGCTCGCTCCGTGATCGACGTCAATATCCATGTAGAGCGACTTCTGGCCAGTGATGATCGACGGATCAATCAAAGCCGCTCCGGCAATTTCGTCCCACATGCAGCCCGGCAACGAGTATTCGTTCTGGGGGAAGGCGGAGGAAACGAACAGAACAACGATCAGAGACAGCAGAATGCCTATCTTCTTGTACAGGCCCATCGTTCCCTCGGGAACACTTCTAGACTGCAAAGTTGAGGGCAGACTGAATCCCTGTGTCCTCCCCAGAGGTCAGTCTGCCCGGCTTTAAGATGCGCGATGCAGCCCGCCCTAGAACGTGAATTTAAGGGCAAACTGAATCAGACGCGGGTTGTTCACAGTTTCCGTAATCGCCCCAAAATTGGAGGCAGCTCTATCCGCCACAGGCTGGTAGAACTGCGGGTGGTTAAATAAATTGAAGAACTCCGCCCGGAACTCCAGCGCTGTGCTCTCGTGGATATGGAAGCGCTTGTTGAGAGAGAAATCCGTGTTCACAAAACCAGGACCGTAGAGCGGAGCGCGGTTGGCACTTCCAAGCTGCCCGTTCACCGGATCTTCGAAACAACTCGTATCGAAGAACTGATCCACCGTGTGGTGGCTGAGTCTCCCATTGCAAACCTGATTGGGCCGGGTAAAGTTGGTGGTGTTGTTGGTAAAGTTCACGCCCGAATTGTTGTTGCTCGTGACTATGAAGATCGGAAATCCTGAGGTGATCTTTTCAATCACGTTGGCCTGCCAGCCTCCCAGGATCGCATTGATCGGTCCGCTCCATGTGCTGCCGAACTGCCGGCCTTTCCCGAATGGCAGGTCGTAGATGATGCTGGCTGTGAAGTTGTGATTGAGTTGAATTTGAGACAGTGCCCAGTCCCTTTTCGAACTTCCAGGTAGCGGATAGTAGGTCGCGCCGGTGCCGGTACCCAGGCCGTCGGAAAACCCGCTGTCGAAAGCTCGGGCGTAGGTGTAGCCCAAGAGGGCATATAGGCCGTGTCGCGCGCTCTTTGTTTCGGCCTTGAACTGAAGAGAATCGTATCGAGCCGATCCGATGTCATTGATGTTTTGAATATTCCCGAACTGGGTGTACGTCGGCGTGTTCCCAAGTCCGCAGCCAAGAGTGTAGCTGGGATCGAAGTTAACACTGCCAGGATCGCAGGCGGTGGGAGAAGTCACGTTCAAGTTGATCTGATCCACTAAAATGTGAGTGCTTTTCGAACCCGCGTAGCCAAAAGTTAGCACAATGTCGCCCGGTATCTGGCGTTCAATGTTGAGGTTGTACTGCTGAACCATTCCTAGTTTGAAATCGAGGTTTTGCGAAAAAATGTTCCCGCCGAAGTCGGCCGGGTCCGTCGGCTGAGTAAGAAGCGGAAAACCGTCCGTTACCGTTCTTCCGACCCCGAAGGGGACCGGTACGCCATTGGTAAAGCAGGCAGAGTCCGCCCCGCCCGGGGCAGCCTTGGTTGGACAGCCTCCGAACGAGAACCCAAAGAACGCTGATTCCTGAAAGAACGGCGGGTTTTCCCATAACCCCTGCCCACCCTGGTTCCAGGAAGAATCATGAAAGATCCCGTAGCCCAAGCGAACCGCAGTTTTGGTGCTTCCAAAGGGCTTCCAGGCGAGTCCGATGCGTGGTTCGAAGGCGGTCTTGTCCATTTTGACTCCGACTCGAGCATCAGAGGTCTTTCCTGGAATGAGAAAATTCCCGGTGGCAAAATCAAAATTCGCCTGACGATTCTTGGCTTCTGTTATGGGCGTTACCAAAGCCCAGGCTAATCCGAGGTTCAGCGTCAAGTTGTTGGTGACGCGCCAATCATCCTGTACGTACGGGCGAAACAGTTTCCAGCGGCGTCCGGTCGTAAAGCCCTCGAAGGTCTGATCATGGAAGGCCAAGTCTGGTAGGCCCATGAGGAAGTCGGCCATGTTGTCACCGCCAGGGCTAAAGGGCGGCCCGCTATCAAGAGTCCACAAGCTAGTAAAGACCCAAAAGCCGTCTTGGAAAGCGTTAGTTTTCACATTCATCTGGTTGGCACGAAATTCTGCACCAATCTTGATGTTGTGTTTACCTCGGATTATGTCGAAGGAATCGGCGATGTGGAATACGTTGGTCCCGCCCTGAAAGGGGGCAAATCCGCGATCTCCCAGGGACCAATAGCCCCCGCCCACAATGGTCGAAGTCAGTCCGCAACTGATGCCAGTGCAGACGGGCGGGTTGCCGTTGTCGCACCCAATGTTCGCGTTTTGGATACCGAGCTGTTGAGATATGCAAGTGCCACTGCCGAATGACCGAATATGGTTGAAGATCCGGTCGTAGCCAAAGCTGAACTGATTGATGACGTTACTCGAAAAGATGTGGGTCTCAGAAAGTGAAGCATTTCGCCCATGGTTGTCGATATCCTGCGTGCTCGCGAAGGCATCCGGCTCCGCGTAGGACGGTGACCCCCCCGGTAGAAACACTGTAGCCTGATCGTAGCTGAAGCGCGCAAACAAGGAGTCCTTGCTGGAGAAATTGTGGTCCAGACGGATGTCGAACTTTCCCTCGTCGAGTTTCTTCACGGGAGAGGCAACGTAGTTCCCCCCACCGTTGTTGGCAAGGTTCGGGAGAGGATAGAAGTTAATCATTTGCTGCGCGGCTGTGTTGATGAGGCCTTGCGGAATGACGTCGCAGGCTGTGCCCGGTACCTGGCTTCCGTCTGCATTCACGGCTGTGGGGTTGCCCCCGTCGTCGCACTGGAATCGGTCTCGCGATCCGTCCAGCTGCGTTGTGTAGGGGTTGAAGAGATTCGCCACACCGGTAAAATCACCCGTTCGCATGTCGGCTGTGGGCACAAAGCCACCGAAAAAGGTCTTCCCTTGTCGAGATCTCTTCCCCTCGTAGTCGACAAAGAAGAAGGTCTTGTCTTTAACGATCGGACCACCCAGTGAAGCGCCAAATTGATTCTGGATGAATTTTTCCTTCTCCGCGGCGAAAAAGCTCTTCGCGTCCAAGGAGGTGTTGCGGAGGAACTCAAATGCAGACCCGTGAAATCTATTGCCTCCCGATTTTGTCGTCAGCAGCACGGTCGGTCCGGCGCGTGTCCCGTATTGTGCTGAGTAGTTGTACGTTAGAACCTTAAACTCCTGGAGAGCATCGATCGAAGGAATGACCGCAATGCCGCCGGCGGTCAATTCGTTATTGTCACTACCGTCAAGCAGCCAATCCGTGGAGCTGGCTCTCGACCCGCCCACCGACAGCGAGAAAGACCCGCGCGTCGAGACTTCGCTGCTGCCGCCGCCGTTGAAGAAGCTGTGGGGGTTGGTTTCCTGAGTGACGCCCGGGATCAGCGTGGCCAACTGAACGAAGTTGCGACCATTCAACGGGAGTTGGGCCACCTGCTCAGAAGTGATCACTTGCCCCAGGGTCGCGTTCGTCGTCTGCACTGCCACCTGTTCGGCGCTCACGTCCACGGTTTGGCTGACCGAAGCGGCCGCGACCGCGAAATTGATCTCGCGCTTTTCGTCGACCTGCAGCCGGAGGTCCTTCTGCTCGGTCGTTTGGAAACCCTGCGATTCCACTCGAATCGTGTAGGTTGAGACCGGCAGCAAGGGCACAACGTAGTGTCCGCCGTCATCGGTCTTCGCCGCGCGCGAGAGTCCGGTGTCCTGCGACGTAATCGTCACCGTTGCTTTGGATACGACGGCGTAGGTTTTATCCGTGACGGTCCCCGAAAAACTTCCGTTGGCCTGGCTGTAGAGCAAAGGACAGATCGAAAACACAAAGGAGAGGACGGCAAGCAGCGCATTTCTTTTCATTCATCACCCCACACGATATGCTACCAAGCACAGAAAAAGGACTCTCTATTTTTCGCAAGTGAGTCCCACAACGTCCCTTTTTTCAGTGCGGCCATCTAAAAGGATTGCCTTCCTAAAGTCAAGGCCTTTTCTGGTATTGTCACGTGCCGCCCGTCGCACTTGTTGCTGGTGCGGACGAACGGTCGTACCGCTTTTCGCAATCTCCAATTTTTCGTAGATGCGCCGCCGAAGGTTTACAATTACGCGCACTCATCGTGCATTCAAAACGAGCCGTACACATAAACGATTTTCTCGCGGAGGCCTTTTAGCGCCAGTGAACCAACCCACTTCGCCACCGCCGTTTCGCGTTGCCGATCTCATCCGCAGAAAGCGGGATGGCGGCGCGTTGTCGTCTCCGGAAATCCAGTTTCTGGTAGATGGCTGCACGCGAGGTGACGTCCCCGATTATCAGATCGCAGCCTGGCTGATGGCGGTCGTGCTGCGCGGCATGACTCGCGAAGAAACCGCGGCGCTCACCCACGCCATGCTGCATTCCGGCGAAGTTCTCGACCTGAGTTTTCTTCCCGCAAAAAAAGTTGACAAGCATTCCACCGGCGGCGTCGGCGACAAAACTTCGCTGATTCTCGCGCCTCTGGTCGCTGCCGCGGGCCTCTACGTTCCCATGATCAGCGGCCGTGGACTCGGCCACACCGGCGGCACGCTCGACAAACTCGAATCCATTCCCGGCTTTCGCGTCGGCCTCTCGGTGCCCGAGTTCCGTCACGTCCTCGAAGCTTGCGGATGTTCGATGATCGGCCAGACGGAAAAAATCGCTCCCGCCGATCGCAAACTCTACGCGCTGCGCGATGTCACTGGAACCGTCGAAAGTCCCTACCTGATCTGTGCTTCGATCATGAGCAAGAAACTCGCCGAGGGCACCGATGCGCTCGTGCTCGACGTGAAGACCGGTTCCGGGGCCTTCATGAAGAAAGAAGAAGACGCGGTTTTCCTCGCCGAGTTGATGGTAGAAACCGGCGAGCGCATGGGCAAACAAATGGTCGCCCTTATCACCAACATGGATCAGCCCCTCGGACGCATGGTCGGCAACGCCCTCGAAGTCGTCGAGTCCATCGAAGTGTTGAATGGCGGCGGGCCGCGTGACCTCCGCGAGCTGTGCCTCGAGTTGGCCGCCTGGATGTTCTATCTCGGAGGAGCGACAAAGTCCGTGGCCCAGGGCAGGCAACTCGCCGAACAGACGATTGCGTCAGGCGCGGCTCTGAAGAAATTACGCCAGATGGTGGAGTTACAGGGCGGCGACCCCACCACCATCGACGACCCCAAACGCCTTCCCGCGACCAAACATCAAGTGGATGTCCC
>JAYTFO010000518.1:0-8314 GCA_043734305.1 Acidobacteriota bacterium
GGGACCAGTCGAGGCGCCGAGAGCGTCGATCACGACGCTGCGTAGTCCGTCCGAACAAGCCGCGTATGAGAAGAGTCTGCACCCGGGCTTGAGCGAAGGATGGGACGGCGGGCTGAAACTAGGATTCGCCCTGACCCGCGGCAACAGCGCCACCAAGAATCTGGCGATCGCTTTCCTGGCCGTGCGCAAGGGGGCCAAGGACAAACTGAGCCTGTATTCCAACTCAATTTACTCCACCAACGATGTGTCGGGCGCAAGTCCTTCCACGACCGCGAATGCCATCGGGGGCGGCGCGCGCTACGACCACGACCTGGCGCCTCGCGTCTTCGTGTTTGTGAACGGCGATTTCTATCACGACGAACTGCAGAGGCTCGACCTGCGCTCAATTTTCGGCGGCGGCCTGGGATGGCACGCCATCAAGAGCGCTTCGACGACCCTCGATCTTCTGGCCGGAGTGAACTACACGCATGAAAGCTACTCTGCCTTCACCATTCCCGATCCACCCAATCCGCCGATAGAAGTGCTTGCCATCTCGCGCAACCTAGCCGGCCTGACCTTGGGCGATGAGTTCATGCACAAGGTAAGCAAAAGCACTGTGATCACGCAGAGCCTGTACTTCTATCCCGACCTGACCCACACCGGAGAGTATCGCGGGGCCTTTGCGTTTGGCACGGTAACGAAGCTCAATAAGTGGCTGGGCTGGCAGAACTCGTTCGGCGACGTGTACGTGAGCTCGCCGCCGCAAAGCAAGAAGCAGAACGACATTCTGTTCTCAACCGGGCTAAACTTCTCGTTCATGCACTGATCGATACAACTTATGGACTACACGTACCAGGACATCGCGAAAATGATCGACCACTCACTGTTGAATCCAACATTGAGTGGTAGGGATCTCGATGCTGGCTGCCAACTGGCAGTGAAGTATGACGTGGCGAGCGTCTGCATCCTGCCCTACTACCTGAAACGCTGCTCGGAAATTCTGGCCGGAAGCGACGTTCTTCCGAGCACGACCATCGGATTCCCTCATGGAGGCCACGCCACCCGCGCGAAACTGGCCGAAGTGGAGCAGGCTCTGGACGACGGTGGCCGCGAGTTGGATATGGTTGTCAATATCAGCGCCGTGCTGAGCGGACGCTGGGACTACGTAGAGTCCGAGATCGCAGCGATCACGCAGGTAACCCACGCCGCCGGACAAAAAGTGAAAGTGATTTTTGAGAACTGCTATCTCAATGACCGGCAGAAGATCCGGCTCTGTGAAATCTGCGCCGACTGCAATGTCGATTGGGTGAAGACCTCCACCGGTTACGGCAAGAGCGGTGCCACCGCGGAGGATCTAGTCCTGATGAGAGGACACACGCCGGCACGCGTGCAGGTCAAGGCGGCCGGAGGCGTGCGGGATCTGGACAGCCTGTTACGCGTCCGCGCCCTGGGCGTAACCCGTTGTGGCGCAACCCAGACGGCAGCCATGCTCGACGAATGCCTGCGCCGCCTGTCTCAGGGCGATCCGCCGGAACCCAGCCCCAGGGTTGCAACAACATGAGGGCAGTTCCATTGCTATAATCGATATTGTTATGTAGGCTCGTAGCTCAGTTGGTTAGAGCGCCTCCCTGACACGGAGGAGGTCGATGGTTCGAGTCCATTCGAGCCTACCATTTCAATTCTTTGTAGTGCCGCACCGATACTCTCGATCTTTGTTTACGTTTGCGCTGCCTCTTGTGTCGTACCCTCCTCACCGCCTGAACTTGTGATGGATCGAAAGTGTTATCCACAGTAGCCCATTGGAGCCATTCCCATCTGCCGCCCAAGACGCTAAGGTAGTCATGAGCAGACTTCGGGGGAGGGCTGTTCAAACTGGCGTCCCACGCCTCTTTGAGGCTGGGGCGTTTTGTTTTTGCAAGCTTGATTGATTCCCAACGCAGGGTTGCTGGTGAGCTTTGCCTGGATCGGCCGCAACCTGGGTTTCGCGCTTCTCAACAAGCTCGAGATAACAGAGTCGCCCGGTTCACTGCTTTATCCCGGACTGGAAGCTGGCGCGCGTTTGTTTGGAGCGGTCGCTCTCCGGCAATAGCAAGCTGGCAATGTAGCCGACTCCAAACGTCGCGATACTGCCCAGTACCACGTACCAGGTGAACGGGACCCGGGTGAATCGCCACAAGTAGATATTGAGAACGAACCCGCACAGCATGCCAACCATCGCGCCATGCTCGGTGGTTCTCTTTGTAAGCACGCCCAGCGCGAAGACTCCGAGTAGCGATCCGTAGGCCACCGATGCGATCGAGAGGCCGACCTCCACCACTTTGCCTCCCTGGCGTGCCAGGATCGCAAGGCCGAAAAGAATGATCCCCCATACCACGGTTGCGACGCGCGACAAAAAAAGTTTGCGACTGTCGCTGGAGTTCGGGCGCAGGCGCGCGTAGAAGTCCACGATCGAGATGGAAGACAGCGAGTTCAATGCCGCGCTCAGATTCGACATGGCCGCGGCCAGGATCGCGGAGATCAACAGGCCACTGATCCCGTGCGGCATGTGGGTGACAATAAAGGTTGGAAAAATAACATCGGTTTTCCGAAACGCGACCGCCGGCGGAAAAATGCGATAGAAGACAAACAGCATCGCGCCAATCATGAGAAATAGTCCGAACTGAAAAAAGACCGCGCCCCCGCTGAAGATCAGCGCCAGCTTGGACTGACGTTCGGTGCGGGCTGCGAGCAATCGTTGGACAATGAGTTGATCGGTACCGTGAGTCGCTGTCGTCAGGAACGTGCCGCCGACCAGGCCAGACCAGAAGGTATAGGTCTTGAAGAAATTCCAGGAGAAATCGAACACGCGAAACTTACCGGCGTCGCCGGCAACCGCGTGGATCGTGCTCCATCCCCCGGGCACCAGGTGCAAGATGGTCGCGAAGGCCACCAGGGTGCCGGTAACGTAGATGGCCATCTGGACGACATCGGTCCAGACCACGGCTGCCATGCCGCCTTCAAAGGTATAGATCAGAGTCAGGAATGTGACGATCGCGATGGCGGCCAGGTCGCGTCCGAAATCGCTCAGGCCAACCAGAAAACTCGACAATGCAATCCCGATCACAATGGCAACTGCGAATACTCGGACACCTTCGGCGGCGGCGCGCGTAATCAGGAACAGGCCGGCGGTGAGCGAGCGCAGTTTTTGTCCAAAGCGGAGTTCGATCAACTGGTAGGCGGTGAACAACTCGCCGCGAAAATAGTGAGGAATCAGCAACCAGCTGATGACGATGCGTCCGACCAGGTATCCGACTACTAACTGAAGGAAACCAAAATCTTTTTCGTAGGCCAGTCCGGGAACGCTGATGATGGTCAGCGTACTGGTTTCCGCCGCCACAATGGAAAGAGAAATCGCCCACCATGGAATGCTATTCCCGGCCAGGAAGTAGTCCTTCAACGAGCGCTGCTTTTTGCGGAAGCGCAGGCCAAAGGCCGTGATGCCCACCAGGTAGAGAGCAATGACAACGAGATCCCAGGTATTCAAACCCATTGAATGTTGTGCTCCCATTCCGGCGGCGCCCGCGCTAAATTCTGTCATCCCGACCCCGAGCTTGCCGAGGCGGAGGGATCTGCAAGTTCGCCAGCGCAATGCAGCCCGAGGATATCATTGAGAATAGTGATCCGCTCAAGAGTTGACCTAAGCGGACTCGAGGAATCCGTGGAGAGAAACGCGTGAAGAAGATAAAGGCGCCGGACTTGCGTCGGCTGGGCACAGAGAAAATCAACGCGGCATCCGCGCATCTCAGTCGCAAATCTTCGCTCCAGATCGCTCGCATCATCAACGCCGAAGATGCCAAGGTGGCGGGCGTGGTCAAGCGGGCACTGCCTCAGATTGGGCGGGCGATCGACCTCGTCGCCGACGCACTGCGCGAGGGTGGACGTCTCATCTATGTTGGTGCGGGGACGAGTGGCCGTCTGGGCGCTCTCGATGCCTCCGAATGTCGCCCGACGTTTAACACTGATCCGCGCGCGGTACAGTTTGTGATTGCGGGCGGGACGCGTGCTCTAGCCGCCGCCGTCGAAGCGAGTGAAGACTCTCTCGAGCTTGGCCGTAGCGAACTCGCCCGGAAGAAACCCGGCAGAAAAGACGTTGTCGTCGGCATCGCGGCCAGCGGACGCACTCCCTTCACGATCGCGGCGCTCCGTTACGCCCGCGCTCACGGATCGAAGACGGTGGCCGTCGCCTGCAATCGAAACTCACCGTTGGGGCGGGCCGCCGATGTCTCGATCGTCGCCGAGGTTGGTCCGGAAGTTGTTGCCGGTTCCACCCGCATGAAGGCTGGCACTGCACAAAAAATGATTCTCAACATGCTCACCACGGGCGCCATGACCAGGCTCGGCTATGTCTACGGCAACCTCATGGTCAACCTGCATCTGAAGAATGAAAAGTTGGCTGGGCGGGGCATTGGGATACTGGAGGTGGCCACCGGTGTAGGCCGCCAAGCCGCCAAGCGTGCGATGAAAGAGGCTGGCAACAGTGTGCCCGTGGCGCTGGTCATGCTGGAGGCGAAAACCACGCGTGCCGTCGCTGCGAAAGCGCTCAAGGCTGCGTCCGGCGATGTTGGCCGCGCCATCGCACTCGCCCGGCGATGATGATTCCAGCCTGGAGAACCGGCGAATTCGTGAATCGCAGCGCCGCCTCTACCATCTAAATGACATACCGGTGTTTGTCGCCCTTTAGAACCTATGAATCTTCTTTACCGCTACTCCAAACAGTACTGGAAGCTATTCGTTGTGGCCCTGTTGCTGGCCGCGACCAATCAGATTTTTTCGCTTCTTGACCCGGTGATTTTCCGCCACGTCATCGACGGCTACGCCACCAAGTATCACGATTACACGCAGGCGCAGTTTATCCGCGGGGCGGGATTATTGCTGTTGGCCGCCGTGGGCGTGGCGTTTGTTTCGCGAGTGGCGAAGAATTTCCAGGACTATTTCACGAATGTGATCGTCCAGCGTCTGGGCGCGAAGATGTATTCGGACGGAATCCGTCATTCTCTGGATTTGCCGTATCAGGTTTTCGAAGATCAGCGCAGCGGAGAAACGCTCGGCAAACTGCAAAAGGTTCGCAGCGACGTGGAACGGTTTATCACCGCCGCTATCAACGTTCTCTTTATTTCGTTCATCGGCATTGTGTTTGTGATGGTGTATGCGTTCCGCGTGCACTGGTCGATTGCGCCGGCATTTCTGCTCACCGTCCCGATGCTTGGAATTATCAGTTCGGTGCTGAGCCGGAAGATCAAGAAAATACAAAAAACGATTGTCGCCGAAACCACGGCACTGGCGGGCTCCACGACCGAGTCACTCCGCAATATCGAACTGGTAAAGAGTCTTGGACTCGCCAATCAGGAAGTGCATCGGCTGAACGGAGTCACGGGAAAAATCCTGAAGCTCGAACTCAAGAAAGTGAAATATCTGCGCAGTCTGAGTTTCATCCAGGGAACGGCCGTCAACGCGCTGCGCACCAGCCTGCTGTTTCTGATGCTGTACCTGATCTTCCGCCAGCAGATCACGATCGGACAATTCTTCTCGCTGATGATCTATTCGTTTTACATTTTTACTCCGTTGCAGGAACTGGGGAACGTCATCAACATCTATCGTGAGACAGAAGTGTCGCTGGCGAATTTTCAGGTGATTCTCGATACCCCTCGCGATCCCAAACCAGTCAACCCGGAACCGATCGACGAACTCATGACTTTGCAGTTTGAGCGCGTTAGTTTTCAACACCAGAGTTCGAGCCTCCCGGCATTGAATGAAATCAGTTTCAGCGCGGCTCGCGGAGACACGATTGCCTTCGTGGGCCCGTCCGGCGCGGGGAAGTCGACGCTGGTGAAACTTCTGGTGGGCCTCTACGCAACCAGAGAAGGCACGATTCTCTACAACGGAATTCCGTCCAGTCGTGTTGACCTTGACCTGCTGCGCGAGAAGATTGGTTTCGTGACCCAGGACACGCAACTGTTTTCGGGATCGATCCGCGAAAACCTGCTGTTCGTAAGTCCAAAGGCTACCGACGAAGAATGTATGGAAGTGCTGCAGCAAGCGGCCGCTCACAGCTTGCTTTCGCGCGCCGATCGCGGACTGGATACGCTCATCGGCGAAGGTGGCGTGAAAGTTTCCGGAGGCGAGAAGCAGCGGCTTTCCATTGCTCGCGCGCTGTTGCGCCATCCGCAGCTGCTGGTATTTGACGAAGCCACTTCGTCGCTCGACTCTCTCACGGAAGAAGAGATCAGTCGAACGATTCGCGAGGTCGCAACCAATCAGGAGGCGATCACGATCCTGATCGCGCATCGCCTGTCGACGATCATGCATGCCGACCGGATCTTCGTCCTCGAACGCGGACGCATCGTTGAATTCGGTGGTCATTCCGAGCTACTCGATCAAAAAGGCCTGTACTACGCCATGTGGCGTCAGCAGGTCGGCGAGCGCGAAGCGATCGCAGCGAGCTAGCTCAGTGCCGAGTGTAGCGCCGCCGTCCCGGCGGCTGTCGTGAGGGCGTGTCGCCCCCACATGCGGGCAAGCTGCTCATGAACAGAAACGCGGCATCGCCTCGACGCACCGCGTCTCTTGGCGCAATCGGGTCGCTTCGGACAGTGGCGGCGAGACGCCGCCACGACAGCCGGCAAGATGCCGGCGCTACGGCTTGCAGTCTTGCTTCCTCCTGGCGCCGCTGGTAGTTTTAGGCCGCACTCAATATTGCGACCTGAAAGACGAGGACTGGGTATGGAAAGCAACGAAGACAACATCAAGGCGCGTCGCAAGTTTCTGGGTTTTCTCGCGGCGAGTCCTCTCCTGATCAGCGGTGGCCTGATTCACGGGCCGTTCGCCAAAATGCTGGCGCTGCATCCCGCAGATGACAAGGGCGCTCATGAAGCTCTGGAGGGAATTGCGGTGGGCGAGAATCTCATCACCAGTCCCGACCAGGCTTTTGACGTGATGGATTTCGAGCCGGTCGCGCGCAAGGTTCTGCCTCCGGCCCACTTTGGATATCTCGCTACGGGCGTCGACGACGATGCTACGGTGCGCGCCAATCGTGAGGGTTTCTCTCACCTGGAAATTCGATCGCACCGGATGATCGATGTCAGCAAGATCGACATGTCGGTGCGGCTCTTGGGCACGCCCTGGACTTCGCCGATTGTGCTCGCACCGGTCAGTTCTCAGAAAGCATTTCATCCCGACGGCGAAATTGCGTCCGCCAAAGCGGCGCGCGCGCAAAATCACCTGTACGTTTCATCCACGGTGTCTACTGCCTCGGTGGAGGAGGTGACGGCAGCGCGCGGCGCGCCCATTTGGCAGCAGCTCTACGCCACCGACGTTTGGGACGTAACCCGCGCAATCGCGAAACGCGCCGAAGCCGCGGGTTGTCCCGTGCTCGCGCTGACCGTCGATTTACAACACGATAGCAACCGGGAAACTCTTTGGCGGGCGAAGAAGGCTGACACTCGCGACTGCACGGCTTGTCATGAATCGGGTTTTACCGGCTACCTTCACCAGTTCCCGATGTTTGACGGCCTGGATGTTTCGAAGGTCCGCGACCTGCACAATCCGGCGATGAGCTGGGATTTTGTGAAGCGTCTGAAAGACATGATGAAGATGAAACTGTTCATCAAAGGGATCGTAACGCGTGAAGACGCAGAGCTGGCCGTCCAACATGGAGTGGACGGAGTGGTGGTCTCCAACCATGGCGGGCGGGGAGAAGAAACGCTGCGTTCCACGATTGAATGTCTGCCGGAAGTTGTGCAAGGTTGCGCCGGGAAAATTCCCGTGCTGATTGACGGCGGAATTCGCCGTGGTACCGACATCTTCAAAGCGCTGGCTCTGGGAGCGAATTCGATTGCGATTGGTCGTCCTTACAACTGGGGGCTGGCGGCGTTCGGGCAGCCCGGAGTCGAAGCCGTGCTCGCAATTCTGCGCCGCGAGTTGGAGGGAATCATGCGGCAGGCAGGCACCCCCTCGATTGCGAACATTACGCGCGCGTTCGTGACGGAGCGCCCACGTTGAACAAGTAGCGCAAAGAAAGTTGCAGGAAACCCAGGCGCGCAGCGGCGGCATAAGAAAGCCCAGCACGGGAAGTGTTGGGTAGGACTTCCTCCACGGCGCTTCACCCGTTCGACTCTGCAACCATTCAAATTCACATCCTTTCCAAACGCCTAGGCCCCGCCCATCGGATCGTAATCAAGCTGCGGTCCTCGTCTGCCGATGAACAAGTATCCAGCCACGAGTTTCCGGCGAGCTCGCCGGCAATCGCCTGTCGAAGAGTTGCGAAGAGGATAGAAACTTGTATGCCCCCGATTCGGGTGTT
>JAYTFO010000519.1:0-6161 GCA_043734305.1 Acidobacteriota bacterium
GGCTATCCCGTATTCAACACAAAGTTCGCTCGCGTCGGAGTGTACATCTGCTACGACCGGCATTTTCCGGAAGGCGCGCGCGTGTTGGGCATGAACGGCGCCGAGATCGTATTCAATCCTTCCGCAACGGTTGCGGGACTTTCCGAACATTTGTGGGAACTAGAACAGCCTGCGCACGCGGTGGCGAATGGATATTTTGTCGGCGCGATTAATCGTGTGGGCAGAGAAAAGCCGTGGAATATTGGCGAATTCTACGGGAAGAGTTACTTCTGCAATCCACGCGGTCAGATTTTTGCGCAGGCGAGCCGCAGTAAAGATGAAGTGCTGGTTGCTGACCTCGATCTCGACATGATTGGCGAAGTCAGAAAAACCTGGCAATTCTTTCGCGACCGCCGGCCGGACAGCTACGGGCCAATCACGGCGCAGAGTGGGCGGGGCGCGGATTAGGTGTGAAGATGCTCGTAAATGAAGTTCGGGGAAGGCTGCCAGCTAGATCACGCACATGAATTTAACCTCGCGAATCGAATCGAGCCCGCTCTACAACCCCGACCTGGCACCCGTTTCCGCTGAGCGGCGGACTTGGGGAACCTACAATTTTGCCGCGTTGTGGGTATCGATGTCGGTCAATATTCTGACTTACATGTTGGCGGCGAGCCTGATCCAGGGGGGAATGGATTGGAAACAGGCGGTGGCAACGGTGTTTCTCGGCAACTTGATCGTCCTGGTCCCGATGTTGCTGAACTCGCATCCTGGAGCGCGTTACGGGATTCCCTTCCCGGTGCTGGCGCGGGCGTCTTTTGGAGTTCTGGGTGCAAATGTTGCTGCGGTGTTGCGCGCTTTCGTTGCCTGCGGATGGTTTGGAATACAAACCTGGATCGGTGGCGAAGCCATCAACACTCTCGTCACGACCTTGTATCCGGCGTGGACCAACGTCCCGCACGGCTCTGCGATTTGCTTCATGGCTTTTTGGCTGATTAATCTCGCGGTCATCCTCAAGGGCATTGAGTACATTCGTTTTCTCCAGGGCATCAGCGCGCCGGTGCTGTTGGCGGTGGGAATTTTGTTACTGGTGTGGGCCTATCGAACGGCGGGCGGATTTGGTCCGATGGTGTCGGCGAGACCGCGCTTCGGAAGCTATGCCGACTTTTTGAAATTTCTCATTCCGGCCCTGAACGGCACCGTAGGATTCTGGGCCACGGTGTCACTCAACATTCCGGACTTCACGCGGTTCGCGCGCAGCCAGCGCCAACAGATCATCGGCCAGGCACTCGCATTGCCCGCAACGATGACGCTCTATTCGCTGATCGGCATTCTGGTGACGTCGGCGACGGTGGTGATCTATGGAACTGCGATCTGGAATCCCGTCCAGTTACTAAGTAGATTTCATTCGCCCGTGGCCGTGGTCATTTCACTGCTGGCAATTTTGTTGGCAACATTGAACGTGAATATCGGCGCCAATGTAGTTTCGCCCGCGAACGATTTTTCCAATCTGTGGCCTCGAAAAATCAGCTTTCGCATGGGCGGCGTGATGACCTGTTTCATGGGAATCGCGCTGATGCCGTGGAGACTGCTGGCCGACTACCGAACATTCATCCTCGGCTGGCTCGGCGGCTACGCGGCGTTCCTCGGCCCGGTGGCGGGCATCATGATCTGCGATTATTTCGTGATCCGCCGGCGCGTTCTGCTGGTTGACGATCTTTACCTGCGCGGCGGTGCGTATGAATATTCCAGCGGCTTCAACTGGTTCGCTGTGATCGCGTTAGTGGCGGGAGCGGGAACGGCGCTGGTGGGATTGGTCGTGCCCGCGCTACGGGTCCTGTATGACTATTCGTGGTTTGTGGGATTTGCGGTTGCGTTCGGTGCGTATTACGCGCTGATGAGACTGATGCGTTCGAGACTAAACTCAGCGGAGGAAACGTCGTGAGTTCGATACGCCCAAGTGACGCTCCTGCTGCACTCGTCATGGCTATCGGCATGCGCGGGTTCGGACTAACGATGATTTTGCGACCCACCAATGTTAGAGCTCCCTTCGACCGGTTCGCCGACAGCTGGAAGGAAGGCAGTTGGTGAAAACGCCGGCAGCACATCCCTCCTGTACTTCTCCAGCGTGTCTTCCTCATCTCCGCACATCAGATAAATATTGAACTGCGTAACTCCCACACGAGCAAGCGCTCGTAGTTTTTCGATGTGCGCCTCGGCGGTACCGAGTAGGCAAAAACGGTCGGTGACTTCGTCGGACACAAAGTCCGCATTGTTGCTATCGACTTCGCAGTGGTGAAGGTAATCGTAATGTTCCTTGGTGCGTATGTAAGAAGTCAGCGCCGACGGAAGCTCCTCGGGCTTGTAGCGCGAAACCAGGTCGACAACGTGATTGGAAACCAGCGCAGGAAACCAGCGCACGTGTTCGCGCGCTTCTTTCAGATCGTTTGAAACCCAGACCGGCGCGGCAGCCATGACCGCGATTTTGCTGGGATCACGTCCAGCGGCCTCCGCGCCTTTCTTCACGAAGCCTACGCACCACGCAATCAGGTCGGGGTCGGCGAATTGTAGAATCACGCCGTCGGCAATTCGGCCGGCGAGGTCAAGAACTTTCGGGCCGTAGCCCGCAACCCATACCGGAGGAACGCCGCCGGTAGCCCATGTAAGCCGCGCGGGGCGGCCTTCGTAATCGGTTTCATTGGCGCCCGTGAGCGCTCGAAAGTCTTTTACGGACTGCTCCAATTGTGCGGAGGTCACGGGCTTCTTGCCGAGCACGCGTCGTGAACTGTCGCCGCGGCCGATGCCGAGTTGCATGCGGCCGCCGGAAATCAGGTTGAGCGTCGCGAACAGGCTCGAAGTCACGGTAATGTCGCGGGTGGCGGGATTGGTGACACAAGTCCCTAAGCGCATCTTCTTCGTATTGGCAGCCATGAGCGTGAGCAGCGGATAGGGCTCCAGCCACAGCACGTGGGAATCGAAGATCCAGCCGTACTCAAAGCCCGCAGCCTCGGCCTGGCGCGTGAGAGCAACGATGCGCTCTACCGGCATGTCGGGCTTGATGGTGATTCCGAACTGCATGAGCGCTCCTATTGCTCCTATTTCGCCGTGGAAATGTACCGTCGAAGGTGGGCAGTTTAGCATAGAATTTCTGCTTTACTGTCGCCTGAAAAAGCACGCGGGAGAAAACATCGACATGGGCTTCGACACCATCATTGCGAATGGCCGCGTGGTCACGGCTACGGACACATACACGAGCGACGTCGCTATCCAGCATGGCAAGATCACCGTCATTGGACAAAATCTTCCTCGTGAAAACGCTGGCAAGATCATCGATGCCGCCGGTAAGTACGTTTTCCCGGGCGGGATTGACGTCCATACTCATCTCGACATGCCGTTTGGCGGGACGACTAGCGCCGACGATTTTGAAACCGGCACGCGCGCCGCTGCGTTCGGCGGGACGACTACGCTGATCGATTTCGCTATCCAGTACAAAGGGCAAACGCTGCGAACGGCTTACGATGCGTGGATGGCAAAGGCTTCCGGCAAGGCGGTTTGCGATTATGCGTTCCATTGCATCATCACGGATCTGGGTACCGCTCAACTTGATGAGATGAATGCGCTAGTGCGCGAGGGCGTCACCAGCTTCAAGTTGTTCATGGCCTATCCGGGAGTGTTCATGCTGGACGATGCCAGCATCTTCAAAGTTCTGCGGGCGACCAGCAAGAATGGCGGACTGGTCTGCATGCATGCCGAAAATGGCGGCGCGATTGACGTGATCGTGCAGCAGGCTCTGGCGGAAGGAAAGAAAGCGCCCAAGTATCACGCGCTGACGCGGCCTACTACGGCGGAAGCGGAAGCCGTTTCACGGGCTATCGCGCTTGCGGAAATGGCGGGAGCGCCAGTTTACATTGTGCATTTGAGTTGCAATGACGCTCTGGAAAAAGTTCGGGAGGCGCGCGATCGCGGGCTGCCGGTTTATGCCGAAACTTGCCCGCAGTATTTGTATCTGTCGCTGGAGAATATGGACGCTCCCGGATTTGAAGGCGCGAAGTATGTATTCACTCCGCCGCTGCGGGAAAAATGGCATCAGGAGAAACTTTGGAATGGTCTGAAACGCGACCACCTGCAAGTCGTTTCGACCGATCACTGCCCGTTTTGTTTTAAGGAGCAAAAGGAACTGGGGAAAGACGATTTCACGAAAATCCCGAACGGTGGACCAGGGATCGAGCATCGCATGAGCCTGATCTACTCTGGCGGCGTCGCTGGGGGACGCTTCAGCGTGAATCGGTTTGTGGAATTGGTGGCTACCACTCCGGCGAAGCTCTTCGGTCTGTATCCGCGCAAGGGAACGATTGCGGTGGGTAGTGATGCTGACCTGGTGATCTTCGATCCTGATCGCAAACATACTATCAGCGTGAAGACGCACCACATGCGAGTGGACTATTCCATGTTTGAGGGCATCGAGGTTACTGGGATGCCCGACGTGGTGTTATCGCGGGGGCGCGTGGTTGTTGACGCAGACAAATTCCTGGGACGAGCGGGGGCGGGAGAATTTCTCAAGCGGGATACTTACACGCAGCCGTAGCTTTCTTCGCGCGCTGCGAAGGGCAAGAGCTTTTAACCGCGGAGCACGCAGAGAAAGAGCCGCAGAGGTCGCAAAGAAAAACTGGCAACGTCGATTACTCTTACTTCTTGTCGCCTTGTTCGGTAAAAAACTTGCCGGTTTCTCCTGCCGAGAAGTAGCGCGAAGTAATCGTCTTTTTTCTTGTGAAGAAGTCGATCGCGTCCCAGCCGTGAACGTGCAGATCGCCGAAGAAAGAATCCTTCCATCCGGAAAATGGGAAATACGCAGGCGACGCAGCCACGCCGATGTTGACTCCGACCATCCCAACTTCGATGCGGCGACTGTACTCTCGGACAACGGCACCGTTCTCGGTGAAGATGGAAGTGCCGTTGCCGCGCGGATCTCTATTCACCAGGTCGATGGCTTCATCGAGCGTTTCCACGTGCATCACGGAGAGGACGGGCCCAAAAATTTCATCGGTGGCAGCGTGCATCCCCGGTTTCACGTTGTTCAGAATCGTGGGACCGACAAAATTGCCGCCGGCGGGAACGTGCTTGGGACGCCGACCATCCACCAGTAACTCTGCTCCTTCTTTCACTCCGGTTTCGATGGCCTGGTGGATGCGCTCGCAGGCAGCGCTCGAAATCACCGGACCCAGACTCGCTTTCGAATCGGTGCCATCGCCCGCGATGAGCTTCTCCGCTTCTTCTTTCAGGCGGCCCATGATCTTCGCCTGGGCGGCTCCGACTGTGACGAGCACCGAGCCCGCCATGCAGCGTTGTCCGGCGTTGCCGAAGGCGCTGCCCAGAACGTTGGAGACGGTCTTGTCGACGACCGCGTCGGGCATCACGATCATGTAATTCTTCGCGCCGCCCAGCGCTTGCACGCGCTTGCCGTTTTCCGCAGCACGCCGGTAGATGTATTTTGCCGTGGTGACGGAACCAACAAATGACACGGCGCGAATGCCGGGGCTGTCGAGAATCGCGTTCACCGCATCGTGCCCGCCATGAACCAGGTTCACGACTCCGGGGGGAAGCCCGATGTCGTTCAGTATGTGGCAGATAATTTCAGACGTCAGCGGCACTTGCTCGGACGGCTTCAGTACAAATGTGTTTCCGCAGACGATGGCGAAGGGCAGGAACCACATGGGCACCATCGCCGGAAAATTAAATGGCGTAATGGCCGCGCACACGCCCACCGACTGCCGAATGGTTTCCGAATTGATTCCCCGCGCCACGCCTTCCAGGACGCGGCCCTGCATGGTCATCGGCGCCGCGCACGCGACTTCCAGCACTTCGATCGAGCGTGTGATTTCTGCGCGAGCGTCGGAGAGAACCTTGCCTCCCTCTCGCGTAACGGAGGCCGCAAGCTCGTCGATGCGTTTGCGGAATTGCTCGCGAATGGCGTAGATGAATTCTGTCCGCTCGCCAATTGAGCGCGAGCGCCAGTCGGGCCAGGCGGCACTCGCTGCCGCCACGGCTGCATCCACGTCGTCGCGTCCGGACAAAGGGGCGCGCGCCAGAACTTCCCCGTTCGCCGGGTTCGTCACGTCTACGAAGGCGGAAACTTTTGCGGTTACCCAGCGGCCGCCGATGTAATTCTGAAGAATACGCGCGGG
>JAYTFO010000520.1:0-2662 GCA_043734305.1 Acidobacteriota bacterium
CGGAGAGCGGGTTGGTCATTACCGCTGGGGCGCCAGGCGGCGCTCGGGAGAATTGGAAGAGCGAGCAGGCTTGCAGCCAACAGCGTCATATGTAGTAACGCCTGTGTCCTGGGGCGCAGGCGACGGGTGGACCAGTGCGCGTACACATAGCCGAGCAGCAGCGTGGTTTGGAAGAACATCAGGCAAGTGGTCCAGACCGCGGCGGTGCCGCCGAACCAGGGCAGAATCATGCGGGCGATGAGCGGTTGAACGAGGAATAAGAGAAACGCACTGAGCGTAATCGTGAGTGCGAAGGGGAGAGACCTCACTGAAGATGATGGGCGGCCATGTGCGCCGTCAACACAGGCACGTAGGCGACGAACGATTTCGGATCGTAGTAGCTCCCCCACTTGGTCTCCATGCCGGCCTCGATACCGTGGTCTAACAGGAACAGCCCATCGGGAGTCTGGAAGGCTGTTTCACGACGCACGGCGATCGGGCTGATCTGATTTGCCGGAATCATGTTGCCGGTGAACGGCGCGCGAACGAAGTTGCCGCTCGCGTCTTTGGTCGCGGAGAGCGGATTGTAAATGCGAATGTTGCGAGCCAGCAATTCCGAGAAGTCGCCCGTGCGCATGGCCTGTGTCGGGGCCGTTGCAAGGGATGCTCCCGGGGAGGCGTTGCGAATCTCCTCGTAAGTGAAAAAGAAGAAGAGCTTGTCCTTGCCATTCACAATTTTGGGAATCCGGACCGGGCCACCGACGCTGCCACCAAACTGGTTGTGGCGGCGAGGCGGCTTCGTGCCCCCAGCGGAGTTGACAAAGAAATTGGTGGCGTTGAGCTTGTCGTTCTGGAAGAACTCATAGGCTGAGCCGTGATACTGGTTGCTGCCGGCCTTGGTGGTGACGCTGATAATCCCCGATCCAGAGCTGCCGTATTGGGCGTCGAACGGGTTGGTGATCACGCGAAATTCCTGAGTGCCATCGGCAGGCGGCGTGTATGCAACACGTCCGCTGAAGTAGCCGACGGGAAGAACGTCCGGCACGCCGTCGATCTGGAACTCGGTGTTGAAGCGCCGACCACCTCCGATAGAGACGAAGCTCTGCCCCGCCACATCGTAGGGCTTGGTGTCGTTGATCTGGCCGACCACCAGTACACCGGGCGAGATGCGCGCGAGAATAAATGGAGAGCGCCCGAGCATGGGCAACTCATCGATACGGCTGTTGTCGATGGTTTGGCCGGCGTCCGCCTTTTCGGTGTTGAGCAGGGGCGTTGCCGCGGTGACCTCAACGGATTGCGAAACGTTGCCGACTTCCATGGTGAGGTTGAGACCGACCTGCTCGGCGGTGTGCACGGGAACGTCGGCGACGTTGACGGCCTTGAAGCCGTTCGCCTCAGCGTGCAGCCGATAAGCGCCTGGTTCGAGCACATTAAATGTGTACGCGCGTGGACGTGGACTGCGTTGTAAAACCCCGGTTGGTCGCGGTGTTGGTAATGCGCACGCTCACATTGGGGACTACCGCGCCTGAAGCGTCGGTGATTACACCTGTGAGGGTTCCGCGGTTTTCCTGGGCGACAAGCGCGAAGGCCGATAGCAACAGGGCGGCAAGAACGAGTTTCTGCATGGAAGCTCCCTTTGAGTAACGATACCGTAGTTGATGGCCGCGACTCGACGCAAATATGGCGCCACGAATGAACACGAATCAAGATTTGCAGGTCAGGCAGCTCTTCGCGCTCGGTATTTTTCGACATTGTAGCTGAGATTATCGGCGATCATGGCGTCGTCCCAGTGTGCTTGACGGTTGATGCGCTGATCGATTTGAGTGTTTGACAAAACGAACCCATCTTCGGATGGGTCGTAGGGTAAGTTTTGCATTTTGTGTGTCTTGGCGATAGGCAGCGCTTGGCACATGTCCTGGCTTTCTTGCGCGCGGCGGCGGTCCTGCATGTCCTGATAGAGCTTGGTCGATTGGTGCAGGCCGCGGCGCAGGCGGTTCTCCTGGCGGCTCAGATTTTCGAGTTGCTTGGAGTTTTCCAAGTAGGTGGTCGCGGCGGTCAGGGCGGCGTGGACTTCGGGATGATCGGCGTTGTTGCGGTCCGCGAAGTCGTGATGACCCATCGCATAGATACCCTGCTCGATGGAGCTGGAGCGGTTGAGTTTCCAAACGGTATTGGCCATGTCAAAGGCGAGTTGCTTTTCTGGCTCGTTCTTGGGATCGAGTCCCTTGCTGTAGCGTTCGACGAAAGCGTTGTAGGCTTGGAGGTCTTCATATGGCATGACGACGACTTGACCGGATAGCCCGTGACGGGTGGCGTTGAGGCTGGACCGCTTCTTGCCTTCTGGCGTGCGGGGGCCGGTGGAGTGTTGCGAGTTTTCGCGATTCGCGATGAGTTGTAGATCGGATACGGACATGGTGTGACTCCTCGATTGGAGTTTGGCACGCGGTGTCAAGGAATCCGCTAATTTGAAAACGGGAAGTTCTTTAGAATGTAGGCGAAAAAAGTTTGAAGATTTTGTGAACGTATAGGTTTGCTCGCTGGCGCGGGCACATTTTCGGTGCAGCGGGACACGACTCGGGCGCGGCGGTGAGTAAACCGTTCGGTGAGCTAAACCGCAGTCGACAGGTGTGTTATGGGGATTGAATGAAGTCTATCGCCGGGAAGTCCCTGCTGTCGATGAGTT
>JAYTFO010000521.1:0-12998 GCA_043734305.1 Acidobacteriota bacterium
CAGACCGCCAAACGCGCCTTGGAGATTGCCTGCTCCGGTGGACATAACATATTGATGATCGGGCCTCCGGGATCAGGCAAGACCATGCTGGCCAAGCGCATCCCGACGATCCTGCCGCCGTTTACCTTCGAAGAAGCGCTGGAGACCACTAAGATTCACAGCGTGGCCGGCGTGCTCGACGCCCGCGCCGGACTCGTGGGCATGCGTCCCTTTCGTGCTCCGCATCACACCATCTCCGACGCTGGACTGATCGGCGGCGGGATGATTCCCCGTCCCGGCGAAGTCTCGCTTGCCCACAACGGCGTACTCTTCCTCGACGAACTTCCCGAATTTCCCCGCAACGTGCTGGAAGTGATGCGGCAGCCGCTCGAAGACGGCACCGTCTGCATCGCGCGCGCCGCCATGTCGTTGACCTTTCCGGCGCGCTTCATGCTGGCGGCGGCCATGAATCCGTGTCCCTGCGGATTCCACAATGACCGCACTCACGAATGCCACTGCACGCAACCGATGATTCAGCGCTACATCTCAAAAATTTCGGGTCCATTGCTCGACCGCATCGACATCCATATTGATATCCCGGCCGTGAACTACAAAGAGATGCGCAGCACCAACGAGCCGGAGAATTCCGCCAGGATTCTGGAACGAGTGATCCGAGCCCGGCAAATCCAACTCGCACGCTTTACATCTGGACGCGAAAAGCTCTACTGCAACTCCCAGATGTCTCCCCGTCACATCCGCGTTTTCTGCGAGCTTTCTGCGGACTGCGAACGCCTTCTCGAACGCGCCATGACCCAGCAGGGGCTGAGTGCCCGCGCCCACGATCGCATCCTGAAAGTCGCCCGCACCATCGCCGACCTCGAAGGCGTGCCCAACCTCGAACCGAAACACATCGCCGAAGCAATCCAATACCGCACCCTTGATCGCACCTTCTGGGCCTAGACAGGACAACGCCTGGCATTGACAATCTTATGTGCCTAAGAACTTGGCCTTTACCGCGCATCGTGTCAGCAGTTGTGGCGTGTGAGGTTCATGAAAAAGCTCAGATTCCTGTTGTCTCTTCATACCCGCGACAACGATTTCCAGATCGCGCAGGCAGATGCCGCTGGGCAGATTGCCCGCAAGCTGGGCATCGATCTGGAAATTACCTATGCCGACGACAATGCCGTCAACCAGAGCACGCAGGTCCTGAATGCCATTCAAGGCCGGGCCGAGTCCAGGCCCGATGCCATCATCCTGGAACCGATCAGCAACATTGCTTTGCCGCAGGCTGCGGGAGTCGCTTGCGCAGCCGGCATCGGCTGGGCAGTGTTGAATCGCCTGCCGGATTACGTCTCGCAACTCCGGCGAACGGCGACCGCTCCGGTTTTCGCAGTGGGCATGGACAACCTCGAGATCGGCCGGATCCAAGGCAGGCAATTCGCCGCCTTGCTTCCGAATGGCGGCTCGATTCTATATTTGGAAGGGCCTTCCAGGAGTTCCTCTGCGCAAAAACGTACGGCCGGGATGCTGGAGACGAAGCCTTCCAACATCCAGGTGGCGGCGCTGAAGGGAGAATGGACCGAGCAGGGCGCCCGGCGCGCGGTGCGTTCCTGGTTGAAACTCGCGACCTCGCAAAGCGCCGCCCTGGGCCTGGTGGGCGCGCAGGATGACACAATGGCCATGGGTGCGCGCAAGGCGTTTGAGGAAATTGTCGATCAGGCGGAGCAGCGCCGCTGGTTGAGTCTGCCTTTCACGGGGTGTGACGGTCAGCCGGCGACAGGCCAGGCTTGGGTGCGGGACGGATTGCTCGCTGCGACCATCTACATTCCTCCCTTCGCGGGCCAAGCCATTGAGATTCTTGTCAACGCCATCCGAACGGGAACGCAGCCTCCGGAACATGTTCTTACCACGTCCTACTCCGTTCCACCGTTGGACGACTTGGCACGGCGGAAATCTTAGAAGCTATCTTAATCAATAGTTTTAGGAAGGGCATGGCTTCCGCCGTGCCGCTGCCCCGCCGCAATAGTTAGAACGCGATGCATAACCCGTGATACACCAGAGATCGGGGATTGGAGATTCGCATGGCCGCGTGGGGTGCCGGTAATTTTGAAAACGAAGATGCTCAGACTTGGCTGAATCAACTGGCTCCGTTGACTGCCGATGATCTGAAGTCCCTGCTCTCTCGCGCGGACAGCACCGACTACCTCGAAGCCCCCGAAAGCAGTGTGATCGTAGCCGCGGCCGAAGCCGTCGCTGCGCTACTCGGCGCGCCACCGGAAGCGGCTCCACGCGCGATCGTCGAGTGGGCATCGAAAACCAAAGCGGAATCGCTTCCTGAGCTGGCCGCTCTCGCTTTCCGGGCCGTCCAGCGAGTACGAACCAACTCCGAACTCAAGGACCTTTGGCTCGAAGCCGACGGGCTCAATGAGTGGAGCGCCAGCCTTCGCGGCCTGGAGGCCAGACTAGCGGGTTGAGCATCGCCAGAGAAACAACGGTACTGTTCCAGTTGGTAGTGGGTCAGTTTGAAAAACAGCACGGGGTGGGAAGCGGTCGTTTGTGTGTCTCCTCCAGCGATCCTATCCCGCTGCACAAGGCGGTAGTGTCTTAATTTGACGCGAGGACGGTCTTGTTGCATATAAGGAGTACATAAGGAGAGTCTCTATGGGCGCAAAAGAGAGAATGAACTCGATCGGCCAGCCAGTGCCGGAGTTGCCGGTCGCTGATGTCGAACGCGCAACAGCATTGCAGAGATGCACTCGGCTTTGAGATTGGATGGCTATACTCAGGCAAAGAGATTGGGGCTGTGTCACGCGGCAAGGTGGCGATATTCTTTCGGAAGAGGAAGCCGCCGTTTGAACCTGCGGTTCACCAACAAAAGTCTTACTTTTTAAGCCTTGACGGACTATCTATACTGAATCATACTACTAGCTACTAGTATGACTGAGAAACTCGACACCGTATGGTTCACAACGAAGGGGCAAGTCGTCATCCCGCTTCGCCTGCGCAAACAATTCGACATCGAGGACGGGACAAAAGCCGTGGTCCAAGCCACGCCGGACGGAATCCTTCTCAAACCCATGACCGCGGCGCTCATCAAGCGTGGGCGCGGCATCCTCAAGCGCACCGCCGGAGGCAGGCCCCTGACGGAGGACTGGGCCGAGCACAAGAAGCAGGAACGGGCACTCGAGGGGCGCCATGCCGGCTAAGGTGCTCGACAGCTTCGCGCTTATCGCCTACTTCCGCGACGAGCCGGGCGCGGAGACGATGGAAAATCTGCTCGTCTCCGCCGGCAAGAAGGACAACCCCCTCCTCATGACCGATGTGAACTACGCCGAGGTGAAGTACTCCGTTGTGAAGAAAGACGGTGCAGAAGCGTGGGCGGAAGCTGCAAAGGTACTTCAGGGCCTCCCGATTGACTTTCATTCCACAACCCGCGCATTAGCCGATACCGCCGCCGATTTCAAGGCGCGTTTCAAAATGAGTTTGGCCGACGCCTTTGCCGCCGCGCTGGCAAAGGAAAGGAGGGCTGAACTCGTAACCGGCGACCCGGAATTCAAGCCACTCGACAGGGAAATCAAAATTCAGTGGCTGAAATAGTGATAGCCAGGGACGACTATGGTTATCGAAGAAAAAGGGCAGGCCGATTCCCGACAATGACATCTGGATTGCGGCCCTTTGCCGGCAGCATTCTCTGCCCTTACTGAGCCGCGATCGGCATTTCGACCTGGTGCCGGGAATTAAACGGGTCGGTTGGTGATGAACCGATAGCACGCCGGATTAAACTGGCTGGCTGTCCAGGAGGCCGATAATGGGTGGGAGTGGTATTTCAAACTGGCCCACTACCGTTCCGGTTTCACTCTTTGCGGACTTTGCTGGTTAAAGGCTTTGCACTGACTTGCGACGAGACGCCCTCACGGAGACGACTGCATGACTGACGCCCGCACTCTACTTCGCCACACCGTGGCCACGCTCGCCTATCGCGGAGGCAAAGCCGTCCGCAACGCCCCCGCCAGTTTTGCCGACTATCGCAGCGCGGAGTCCTCCCGCACGCCCAGCCAGATTCTCGCCCACATCGGAGATCTGCTCGACTGGGGTCTCAGCATCGCGCAAGGCCAGCAGAAATGGCACGATTCATCTCCGCTCCCGTGGGAAAAGGAGATCGGCCGTTTCTTCGCCGCGCTTAAGAAATTCGACGACTACCTCGCTTCCGAAAATCCTCTGCACGTCTCCGCCGAAAAACTATTTCAAGGTCCCGTGGCTGACGCGCTCACCCACGTCGGTCAGATCGCCATGCTGCGTCGGATAGCGGGCGCTCCCATGAAGGGCGAAAACTATTTTGTGGCCGAGATTGCGGTCGGCCGGGTTAGTTTCGATCAGCCACCGCCCCACAAAGAGTTTGGCTGATCCGCCGCCGCGATTTTGCCTTCCCTCGTGCCCTCGGTACAATGACATCGTCTGAATCCATGAACGGCGCCGATCTCATTTACGATTGGAACTCACTCTACCCGCAATCGCTGCGTCCGCCGGGTCTGGTTCTGCTGAATGACGAGACCTTGCGGGATGGCCTGCAATCGCCTTCCGTGCGCGATCCTTCCATCGAACAGAAAATTGAAATCCTCCACCTGATGGAAGCGCTTGGCATCAATTCACTCGACATCGGTTTGCCTGGAGCCGGTGAGCGCGCGGTGGAGCACGCGACCGCCCTGGCGCGCGAGATCGTCACTCACAAAATGACGATCAAGGCGAACTGCGCCGCCCGCACGCACGAGAACGACATTCGTCCCATCGCCGAGATCGTCCAGAAAACCGGCCTGCCCATTGAAGCCGCGACTTTTATCGGCTCCAGCCCCATCCGCCGCTACACCGAAGGTTGGACCGACGACTTCCTCCTCCAGACCACCGAGAAGGCAGTCAAGTACGCGATCTCGCTCGGCCTCGAAGTCATGTACGTCACCGAGGACACGACCCGTTGCGATCCGGAAATGGTCAAGCGCCTCTACTCGACGGCGATCAACTGCGGCGCTCGTGCCATCGTCCTCTGTGATACTGCCGGACACGCCACTCCCATGGGCACGCTGGCGCTCGTGAAATTCGTGATGGAAGAAGTCGTCAAGCCTTCCGGTGAAAAAATTCGCGTGGACTGGCACGGCCACTGCGACCGCGGTCTGGCCATCGCAAATTCAATGGCCGCCCTGGTAGCTGGCGCGCATTGTGTCCATGCCTGCGCTCTCGGCATGGGAGAGCGCGTCGGCAATACTCAGATGGATCAGATGCTGGTCAACCTGAAGCTGATGGGCATCTCGCCCTGGGACCAGCAGGACCTGACCAAACTCAAACCGTATTGCGATGCCGTATCGACCGCGACGGGCGTGCCGATTCCGGTGAACTATCCCGTAGTCGGCGACGATGCTTTCCGCACCGCCACCGGCGTGCACGCCGCCGCCGTGATCAAGGCCTATAAGAAGAAGGATGTCGCACTCGCGAACACCGTCTATTCCGGCGTCCCTGCGCACGTCTTCGGGCTGGAGCAGATTATCGACATTGGACCGATGAGCGGGAAATCCAACGTCCAATTCTGGCTGGAACACCGCGGCTATCCCGCGTCCGAGGAACTGATTGAACGCATCTATCGCCGCGCCAAGGCAAGCGACCACACCTTGAGCGAAGCGGAAATTCTGGAGTGCGTGCAAGCGTCGTAGCGCCGACTACTCCGGTTCCCGCGCCAATTCCGGACTCGGCGCCCGCTCCCCCTCCAATTCCTTCTGCCGAGCCGAGCGTTGCTGATTGAGCATCTTGGTCGCCGTCGCCAATTCTTCGCGTCCTTCTTTTTCGCGCCCCATGCGCACCAGTACCTGTCCTCGCAAATAACGCGCGCTGGCATCGCCTGCGTCCTGCCGGATTACCTCGTCCAATTGCGTCAGCGCCGCTCGATAATTCTTTTGCCGTTCCTCGATCTTCGCCAGTCCCATGCGTGCGCTGACCAGCCGCGGATCCAATTTCACTGCCAGCCGATAATTTTGCTCCGCCTCATCTTCGTGCTGCAATGTGGACTCCACGTTTCCAAGCTGTTCGTAAGTGAAAGCTGCGTCCGGATCGACCTCCAGGTCCTTCCTGAATTCGGTAAGTGCCCGTTCATCGTCCTGCTTGCGCACATAGGCCAGCCCCAAATTGAAATGCACGAACGGCAGCTTCGGATCGGCCTGCGCCGCCGCTTCCAGTTCTCGCAACGCATCGTCATACTCGCCGCGGTTGTAATGCGCCTTGCCGATGATCAAGCGATACTCCGGCGTACCCTGTCCGACCTCGACCAGACGACTCTGCGCTCTTTCTTCCAGCGCTGCGTTGTTCGATTTCTCCGCCGCCCGCGCCAGCACGTAGAGATAGTTCAACTGGCTGGAAGCCTGTCCCCAGAGCGGTTCCAGCGCCGTGACCGTATCGGCCCACCGATCGTTGAAGAAGTAGCAAAGCCCCAACAGATAGCGCGCCTGAAAAGAATCCGGCGCCTGCTTGACCACCGACTCCAACGGCTTGATCGCCGCCAAAAAATCATTCTGCCGGAAATAGACCAGCCCAATATTCAGCCGTATGCCCGCGATTGCCGGCGCCAGCTTCTCCGCCTTGCGCAGCATAGCGAGCGCCTGCAGCCACTGCTTGCGCCGCATGTGGATGACCCCAAGATTCGCGTAAGCGCCCGCGACCCCTGGGTCCGCCGCCAACACAGCGCGAAAATCTCGTTCCGCGTCGTCGAGTCTGTTCTCACGCAGTGCTGCTTCGCCAGCAGCAAACAATTTCTGCGGATTGACCGTAGCCGCAGGAGCGCTCTTGATCGCCGTCCCCGCGCTTTGTGCCTTTGTCCCCACGGGGCAAAGTAGCGCCAGGAAAATGGCTCCGGTTATACTCACGCTTGACACTCGATTCATTGTCTTGTAGTGTCCGGCAGCAAGAGTTCGAAGAGCAAGGAGTCCATGGGTTCCACCGATTCGAAACCTCCTAAACCCGCGGCCCAGCGGTCCGAGCCCGCGCGCAAGCGTTCCACTTCCACCGCCGTTACCATCCGCGACGTCGCCGAGCGCAGCGGATTCTCTTCCGCCACCGTTTCCATTGTCCTGAACAACGCTCCCCTGGCTCGTTACATTCCAGATACCACAAAAGCCAAGATCCAGCGTGCTGCTGCGCAGCTGGGCTACCGTCCCAATCTGTTCGCGCGCTCGCTGCGCAGCCAGCGCAGCCACACCGTCGGGATCATGGCCTTCGACATGACCGACCCCTACTGCACGCTCGTCCTGCGCGGCATGGAAAACGCTCTCTATCAATCGTCGTTCCTTCCCATCCTTACCGATGTGCACAACGAGCGCAGCCGTTTCGAGCGCTATCTGGAAATGCTTCTCGATCGCCGCATCGAAGGCCTGGTTGTGCTCGCGAACTGGCTTTTTCTGGATATCAATGTCCTCGCCGACATCGAAAAGAGTAATATCCCCACCGCCATCGTTGGATGCGAACTCAAGAACGACCATATCAGTTCTCTGATTGTGGACAACGCTCACGGCGCCCGCGCCGCGCTCGAACATCTTATTTCTCTCGGCCATCGCAAGATCGCTTTCATTCGCGGCCCGCGCCAGTTGTCCGACACCGAGCCCCGCTGGCGAGGCGTGCGCGCGGTCGCTCGCGAGCACAGCCTCGCGATCGATCCCAAGCTGGTTCTGGATCTGCCCGAATCGCGCGACCCGTTTTCAAGTTTTGAAGACGGCTTCAAGCTCACCGAAGAACTGCTGCATCGTCGCCGTCCATTTACCGCACTCATGGCTTTCGACGACATGACCGCCTTTGGAGCCATCCGCGCGCTCGCCAAAGCCGGCGTCCGCGTTCCCGACCAATGTTCGGTAATCGGCTTCGACGACGTCGCTCCCGCCGCTCTTTATTCTCCCGCCCTCACTACCATTCGTCAGCCGATGGAAGCCATGGGCTCGGCCGCCGCTGCAATTGTCGTCGAGGCCATCAATACCGGTTTGGAGAAGAAACCTGCCCGCGCAATTCACCGCAAAGTCGTGCCCGACCTGATCGTGCGCGAGTCGACCCGCAGCCTGAAGTAATCCCCCTACCAAAAACTGTATGCATTTTGTCTTGACACGAAAAGCCAATTCACGCAGTATTAATACGTTTTAATAAAGGGGATTGTGCCCTTTCGTGTGGGAACGGCTGGCGACAACGACTGGCCAAAAAAGGCGTGTGGTGCAGAAATCAGTTTTCAATTTCGGATGCAGGCGGTCTGTCTCGACCCGCCTGAGTCTTGTCCTTAATCTCGATGCTTCCAGGGAGTCACGTATGAAAATCCGTCTCTTCAACAAAATCGTTTTTGTGTTGGCTTTATTCTCGGCCACGCTTCTTCACGCCCAGGATTCTGCCTCCGTGACCGGAACCGTACGCGACTCATCCGGCGCCAGCGTTGCCAACGTAAAGGTCACCGTGTCCGCGGCCGATCGCGGAATTAACCGCGACACCACCACCAACTCCGACGGCGAATATTCAGTCTCGGCCTTGCCGCCCGGTTCCTACGACATCACCGTCGCTGCCCCGGGGTTCAAAAGATTCCAAGCGAAAGAAGTCGTCCTGGGTGTTGCCCAAAAAGCCCGCGTGGACGTGCCCCTGCAAGTTGGTGCCGCCACCACCGAGGTTACGGTTGAGGGCGAAAACGTTGCCCAGGTCGAGACCCAGTCCTCGGATCTTTCGGGTACCGTCACCGGCAAGCAGATTTCCCAATTGGCTTTGAATGGCCGTAACTTCACCCAGTTGGTCACGCTCGTGCCCGGCGTGAGCAATCAGACCGGACAGGATGAAGGCACGGTCGGAATCTATGGCAACGTGTCGTACAGCATCAATGGCGGCCGCGTCGAATACAACAACTGGGAAATCGACGGCGGCGACAACATGGACAACGGCAGTAACTCGACGCTCAACGTTTATCCCAGCGTCGATGCAATTGGTGAGGTCAAAGTTCTCACCTCGAACTATGGCGCGCAGTACGGCCGCAATGCTTCGGGCACCATTGAAGTCGAGACCAAGTCGGGTACTAACAGGTTTCATGGGACAGCGTCCTACTTCGGCCGCAACCAGGCATTTAACGCCTACAACTACTTTGACGACCACAGCGCCCCCAAGCCAACGTACAAGAAGCACGACTGGGGATACACCATCGGCGGCCCGATCTGGAAAAATCACACGTACTTCTTCTGGTCACAGGAGTGGCGTCGCGAACGTAATCCCACAACCTTCCTGCACAATGTGCCCTCGGATTTGGGACGTGCTGGTGATTTCACGGAATTCTGCCCAGCGAACGGCGTTGAGTTTGCACGAGTCGCCGACGACAGCCTTCCGTCTGGCTTCGCAATCAATCCCGATTGCCCGGCCAGCGGCGCCGGCCCAAATAACGGGAACTACAATGTGCCCACCTTCTCGGGATTTGCCAACAACCAGGTCACCATTGATCCGGTCGCGGCCGCTCTTCTGCCGCTGATTCCGGGAGCCAACACTACAAACGGTGGATTTCCTGCCTATCAGACGTCCGTATCCACTCCGACAACTTGGCGTGAGGAACTGATCAAGCTCGACCACAACATCACCGACAAGGCACGCCTCACGTTCCGCTACATTCACGATTCCTGGAATACGGTCACTCCCACTCCTCTCTGGAGTACGGGAGACTTCCCGACCATCCAGACAAACTTCCTTGGGCCGGGCGTTAGCTTAGTTACGCGTTTGACTGCCAATGTCTCGCCAACACTATTAAATGAATTTGTTTTCAGCTATACCACCGACCACATCACACTGACCAACAGCGGGCCGTGGCAACGGCCTGAAGGCATGACGATTGGATTGTTCCAGAACGGTTTTGGCGGGAAGTTGCCGGGATTCCAGGTCAACGGAGGTACTCCCTACGGCAACGGCTTCGGGGAAGATCCAAGCTGGATTCCGTGGAAGAACTCCAACCCCACTTATACTTTCCGCGACAACCTGAGCAAGATATTTGGGAAGCACAACCTGCAATTTGGAGCCTATATTGCCATCGGCCAGAAGAACGAGATGGATGGTTTCGAGCCTTCCAACAACGGGTTCATCACCACCGACAACACCTCCGGAGTCACCACGGGCAATGCTTTTGCAGACCTCCTGGTTGGCCGGGTCTCCCAGTTTCAGCAGGAGAACCAGCAGCTCAAGTACTACAACCGCTACAAGATTGTGGAACCGTACGTACAGGACGACTGGCACGTCACCAACAAGTTGACGCTGAATCTGGGACTCCGCCTGAGCATGTTCGGTACATACAGCGAGCGCTACCGGCAGGCCTATAGCTTTGAACCGAGTCGGTACGACTTAGCCAAAGCGCCAACATTCGACGTGGATGGAGAGATCACCGGGACTCCGGGAGCATTTATTCCCGGTCCAGGCAATCTCTTCAACGGCATCGTGCAGTGCGGGGGGCCCGGCGGACCTGTTGACGTAACTGGATTCCCGGACGCAGCGGCGGGTGGAACTTCCCATCCCGGCTGCATGGAAGGCCACCTCTGGAACTTCGCTCCCCGTATTGGTTTTGCCTGGGATCCGAAGGGCGATGGCAAGATGGCCATTCGTGGCGGATACGGAATCTTTTACGAGCACACCAATGGCAACGAGGGCAACACCGAGTCATTGGAAGGCACGCCGCCTCTGGTCTTGAACCCTGTTCAAAATAACATCCCTAGCTATGACCAGGTCGGGGGCGCGATCCAATTGCCGTTGTCGGTCAAATCGATTCCCAACAAGGCGATCTGGCCCTATGTTCAACAGTGGCACTTGGACATCCAGAAAGAACTGCCGTCCCACATCGTGGCGACTGCTTCCTACGTAGGCAGCAAGGGTACTCACCTCACGCTGCAACGAAACCTGAATCAGTTGCATTCCGTGCCCTTGTCGGATAACCCGTACAATGCAGGTCAGGCAATCGACGCTTCCAACACCGATTGCACGGACCCCAACAACCCCATTGTCAACGGCGTTGCGGTTACCGGCCAGGTTGCGCAGAACGTCAGTGTCGCCGCTTGCGGCGCCAACGCGAATCTGCTCCGCCCGGTTCAGGGATACGGCGATATCACCCGACTGGAGAACACCGCCAATTCGAGCTACAACGCATTCCAGTTTTCCGCCCGCCGCACCCTAGGTGCGTTGAACCTGAGCGCCGCCTATACCTACTCCCACTCGATTGACAACTCGTCGAGTCGCTTTGACGGCGGCTTTGTCGATTCCTACAACCTGGCACGGACGCGCGCCAGTTCCACCTTTGACCAGCGGCATATCCTCACCCTCAGTTACGTCTATGATCTGCCGTTCTTCAAGCAAGGCGGACTGGCGCATCATATCCTGGGAGGCTGGCAATACTCTGGAATCATCGGCATCCAAACCGGTACCCCGTTCAGCGTTACCAACGGCACCGACTTTGCGGACGCTGCCGGGGTTGCCAATGGCGTGGGCACTGGGTCTTTCGCCGATAGAGTGGGGGATCCCTACTCAGGCTTTCAGAGGGACGTCGGCGATGCAGGGCCTCGGCTTTATAACCCGGACGCCTATGCCGCGCCGCAAGGCTTGACGTTCGGTAACTCCGGGCGCAGTTCGCTTCGGAATCAGCGTCGCACCAACTTCGACATGAGCTTCTTCAAACGCTTCCCGATTCACGAGCGCGCAGCCTTCGAGTTCCGCTGGGATCTCTTCAACACTTTTAACCACACCCAGTTCAACGGCATTGACAGCAGTTTAGGTAGCGCCACATTCCTGGAAGCCACTTCCGCTCACGCTGCACGCATTATGCAGTTTGGCGCGAAGTTTATTTTCTAACCTGCAACCCTGGAAGAAAAAATCCTGGTCTCTCGAGAGACCAGGATTTTTCTTTGTCCAATAAGATCTGAGTGAAACGGCTCTGCGACTTTTACCCCGCCACGCCCACCTGCTCCCGTTTCCGGCTCAGCACTGCCAGACCCTTTTCCAAGTCCGCAATCAGGTCGTCGACATTCTCGATTCCAACCGACAGACGAATCATCTGTTCGGTCACGCCCATCTTGCGGCGCGATTCTGGATCGATCATGGCATGGGACGTCAGTACTGGCAGCGAAACCAGTGAATCCACGCCGCCCAAACTCGGCGCCAGCGTAAAAAGATTCAGTCCCTCGCTTACGCGGCAGGCGTCTTCCCCAGTGCCGTCAATCTCAAAACTCAGCACGCCGCCCGCACCGGTCATTTGCTTCTTTGCAAGTTCATACTGCGGATGCCCCTTCAGCATCGGATAGTGCACGCGCGTCACTTTCGGATGCCCGCTTAGAAATTCGGCGATTCGCAGCGCGCTTTCATTCTGCCGCTGCACGCGTACGGCGAGCGTCTTCATTCCGCGCAGCAGCAGAAATGCCGCGTGCGGATCCATGCAGCAGCCGAGCGTTGTCCGCGCTTTGTGGATCTCGCCGATCAGATCGCGCCGTCCCGTGGCGATCCCACAAATCAGGTCGGAATGCCCGCCAAAATATTTCGTCCCCGAATGCAGCACGAGGTCGATGCCCCACTCCGCCGGTCGGCAATTGATGGGTGTCGCAAAGGTCGCGTCGATCGTTGTGATCACGCCGCGTTCTTTTGCCAGCGTCGCAATCGCCGCCAGGTCCACGACTTTCACAATCGGATTGGTCGGCGACTCAATATGCAAAATCTTCGTATTCGGCCGGATCGCCCGCGCGTGCTGCTCAATGTCGTTGGTATCCACGAACGTCGTCTCGATTCCGAGCTTCGGAAGCCACTGCGACAGAAATTTAGTTACTCCGCCATAGATGTCGCGCTGCGCAACGATGTGGTCGCCCGCCTTCACCAGCGCGAGAATCGACGTTGTGATGGCCGCCATCCCCGACGAAAATAGCAGCGCCGCGTCCGTGCCCTCCAACTCCGCGATCGCGTTCTCCACCACCGTGTGCGTAGGATTTCCGTAGCGCGTGTAGAACCGGTCCGTCCCGGTC
>JAYTFO010000522.1:0-2686 GCA_043734305.1 Acidobacteriota bacterium
TATGGCAGAGGAGATGCCCATGGCGATGACCGGCAGAATGAAGGCTGCTTGCAGCGAACGATGGTCCGCCACCCATCCCATCATGGTGGGCGAAGGAACGTCGCCGAGAATGTGGATGATGAAAATATTTACCGCGATGGCAGTGGCGCGAACATGAGCACCGACAGAGTTGAGAACCGCCGCATTGAGCGGAGAAGTATTCAACAGAAGGAAGAAGGCCGCGATCCCGATGGCTGGCACCATGAGGCGCCCAGAGGAGAACAACGCCACGATCATGAACGGAATACCCAGCGCCATGCTCACCGCTGAAATTATGTAATACGAACTTTTCGTCCAGCGCAGCAGGTAATCACCGAGGAAACCGCCCGCAAGCGACGCGAGAATACCGTCCACGACGATGATGAGTCCGAACATCAGATTGGCTTTCTCCAGCGAATAGTGGCGTTCGCTAAAGAGGAACTGCGGCATCCACACCTGGATACCGCCGAGCGAAAACGTCATGAAAGCCATACCCAGAGTAGCGGTTAAGAATGCCGGATTGCGCGCCAAGCCAAAAATCGTGCCGCGCTCGGGAGTTTCTTTGAGCGTGTCAAATTGCCCGCGCGCGGGCTCTTTGAGGAACATGACGGCCAGCGCCAACAGGAAGCCCGGAGCCGCCGCGATGTAAAACGGAAACCGCCATCCGTAAATCGGCGCGAGATAGCCGCCGACCAGATATCCGGCCGCCGACCCAACGGGAATCGCGAGGTAAAACACACCCAGAATGCGGCCGCGCTTGTCCTCTGAAAAAAGGTCGGCAACAAAGGTCGGCGCAATCGTGACAAACGTCGCTTCGCCGACTCCCACCAGCGTATGCCGGACCAGCAACTCTCCGTACGTGTGGGTGACGGCAGTGAGCAGCGTGAGCGCACTCCAGAAAACGGCTCCGAAGACGATGATCAGTTTGCGTGAATACCGATCCGCCAGCGGCCCGACAAACGGCGCGGCGATCATATAGAAGCCCAGGAAAGCGCTGGTCAGGTACCCGATCTGCGTCTTGCTGAGGTGGAATTCGTCCTGCACCAGCGGCTGCACGGCGTACAGGATGTTGCGATCCGCGTAGTTCAGCAGGTTCAGCGCGGTCAGGACGATGAGTGCGGTCCGAGGATGAAGTTCTTTCGCGGGCACAGAGGGCGAATATAGCATGGCGGGCAAGCTCGACCGACTCATTTCGACGGCGTGATTTGGTTAGTCACTTTCCCGTCCGCGTCCAAAAAGTAGAGGCGGGGAGTACCGTCGGCGGTGACTTCCATCGCGATCCGCTTTTTTCCCTTGGCATCCATGAGCGCGACGACGGAAGAGCCGTCTTCACTGCTCCCGGCCCACAATCTGCGATTCGAACCCGTCGCGGCGCTGTCGCTTACTGCCAGTCCTGCAAAACGGTCTTCCTTGTCGTCCACTCCCGCCAACTGGACAATCTGATTCGCATCGTACTTGTCGAAGGAAAGGCTTCCGCCCGAGTCCACAACTTCGCCTTTGGAATTTCGGCGACCTCCAAATATCAACCCGCCATTCTCCGATCCTTCCTCGTTGTAGAAGAGCATGCCGGCTTGAGGGCGGTCGAAGGCTTGTTCTTTTCCTCTCACCATGATGCCGGGCAACTTGGCGTGATCTGAAATCACCATCCGCAAGGTTCCGTCAGGCTCCACGACATTGATACGTTGCACCGTAATCTCATCGAAGTGAGCCGACTTGGAGGGCGCCGCGCCAGAGAAGATCAAGACCGCTAGCAAAATTGTCAGAACTGATGCGTAGAGCACCAAGAATCTCTGTCCGAAAACTGTCATCACCGTAGCCTCCCAAGTATAGGTTTGACTTCCACCCCTGCACTCTGACCTCTCACCTCTGACCTTTTTTGCGCGGCCACCGCGCCACCACCACCGTCGATATCCCGCCGCGCGGACGGAAGTCTCCTTTCACTTCGGCCCACACTGGCTTCGCCCAGCGCACGACGTCGTTCAGTATCTGGTTGACGACGTTCTCCTGAAAGATGCCGAGATTCCGGTACGATTGGAGATATTCCTTGAGCGACTTTAGTTCCAGACAAACGCGGCCCGGCACATAGCGGATTTCGATCTTTCCGAAATCGGGCAATCCTGTTTTCGGGCAAACTGAGGTAAACTCCGGATCGTCGATCACGATCTCGTAGCCGGGAAATTGGTTGGGCCATGTTTCGATTTCAGGGAACGCATGATTCAGTCCGGCACTGGCATGTTCGTCCGTGTAGCGTTTCAGTTTCGGCATTAGGATATTGTACCGAGTCTTCGACGCGAATCGGACAGCACGCAAATCGAGGCGTCAAATCCGGCGCGACCGCATCTAAACAGGTAATTCCGAAAAGTCGTTTACCCTGTTTTGGTGCCGTGCGAGTGATACATTGAGACTTACACTTTTCCCTGTATGCCATTGAATGGAAACAGTTCGGCGCGCGAACCGCGACGGTGGTGGGCGACTGGCCTGGTGATTCTGGCGGGCGTGATCCTGCTCGCGGCGTTCGTCACCCACAAGGATGACGCGATCCCGGTCCGCACCGCTCGCGTGGAGCGCGGGCAGATCCGCAGCCTGATCTCGACCAACGGAAAAATTGAGCCCGTACAGAATTTCGAGGCACACGCTCCGATGACAACGAGCGTGCAACGGGTGCTGG
>JAYTFO010000523.1:0-6235 GCA_043734305.1 Acidobacteriota bacterium
GATTACCCATTACAAATTACAAATGTGGAGCTACTTCGCGCGTTGCCATACCAGTTTGCGCTGGTGATCTTCACCCATTTCGTGGGTCTTCGCGATCAATGTAAGTTGATCGCCGTTCAGAATGAAATGCCGAGTAAACTCCGCGCTTCGTTCTCCGGGATAGAGCGAGTCTTTAAGGTGGTGAGTCACGGTGGTGGTCGATGGGTCGACGGTCCAAGTGCCGAAATAAGCGTAGTACCCTTCGATCGCTGCAATTTTTTCCTCAGGAGTGCCGGCACGAAACGTCTCCCGCGAATCTCCTTTCGGACCGGAGGGTTTTGGATCGGAGACAATCTGGACGCTCATCCATCCGCTGCGATCGTAAACAATCAGTCCCTCGGGATGTTTGCCGTAGAACGGATAGATTACTTCGCCATTGGGGCGGATCGTCTCGATATTTACCAGCTGCCATGCTCCGATCAGCTGTTCACCACCCGCAACGGCGGTGGCCGGGCCGGGCCCTGCGTGCGACGTCGGCACGGAAACTGCGAGCACACCAAGGAGCACGAGAGAAGCCAAAAACAATAAACGCGATCGCATGCGGCCTCCAGAATCGGCAAAACGACGAGGAAAAAACGGAGTGGCTATCGGACCTTGTGATGCTTGTTCCTTTTGGCGTCACGCTCTAGCGATCCGAGCTTAAATGTGACGACGATAAACAGAATTCCTATGGCGATGGCGAATGGCCCAAAAACTGATCCCTTCCACCAGCTTTGATACATCAAGCTAACGCGCCAGAGCGACCCGATGCCGAACCCGATTAGCGTCAAACCGATAATCGCAAACACCGCACGGTTGAAGCGGCTACTTAGGTCCGAGTTCAGCATCCAGTGAGTTCCCCGAAAAAAACTACAGCGATGCGAAATACGTCCGCATCCGCTCCAGCGCCCGATCCAAATTTTCCATCGTGGTCGCGTAAGAAATGCGGACATGTTCACTGGTGCCGAAGCCCTCTCCGGCTACGGTCGCGACGTGCGCTTTGTGCAGGAGTCCGTGGGCAATGTCGGCGGCGGACTTCACGCCGCTCTTTCCAAAGAATGACGACACATTCGGATACGCATAGAACGCGCCTTCGGGCATGGTGCACTTCACGCCGGGAATTGCACGCAGTCCGCCGACAATGTGGTCGCGCAGTTTGATGTACTCGGCGCGCATGTCGGTCACGCATTGCTGGGAACTGTTCAGAGCCGCGACGGCCGCCTTCTGCACGATCGACGTCGGATTCGATGTGGATTGGCTCTGCAACTTCTGCACTGCGCTGATGATGGCGGAGGAACCGAGGGTGTATCCCAGACGCCATCCGGTCATCGCGTAGGTTTTGGAGAGCGATCCTACGACCAGAAAGCGGTCGCGAAATTCGTTGAGCGAGCCGACGGAGAAATTCTTTGCCGTGTAGTTGAGGTACACGTAGCACTCGTCGGAAATCACCCAGATGCCGCGTTCGTGCGCAAGTCGGACGACTTCGGTCATGTCGCTGGGGCTCATCACCGCGCCGGACGGGTTCGACGGCGAATTCAGAATGATGAGTTTCGTCTTCGGCGTGATAAGGCGTTCGACCATCTGCGCGGTGACGCGGAAGCCTTGCGATTCGTCGGCCTCAAGGAGCACGCAGTTGCCGCCGACGTAGCGCACCATATCTTTGAAGCTGACCCAATAGGGCACCGGCAGGATGACTTCGTCGCCATGGTCGATCAATACGGAAATCACATTGAACAGAGCATGCTTGCCGCCGACCGAGGCGCATACTTCCTCGCGCTTGTAGGCGGAACCAAAATCGGCGGCGTGGCGATGGATGATCGCATCCTTTAGTTCGAGCGTGCCGCCCACGGCGGTGTACTTCGAAAAATTGTTGTTGATGGCGGCGATGGCGGCGTCTTTCACGTGTTGCGGCGTGGTGAAGTGGGGCTCGCCGGCAGTGACGTCCACGATGTCGATGCCCTGCTGGCGCAGCTTTTCGGCCTCGGCCGCGGCGGCCATGGTGGATGAAGGCTCGATCCGGTTGATGCGTTCCGTCAGGCGGACGGGATGGGTAACGGGAGTCAGTACGCTGCTCATGATTTCTTATCTCTTTTTGCGGGACCTGGTCTTCCGCTGGGTTGATTTGCCCTCGGTCAGTTCGACGTTCACGAACTTGAGCGCCGGATCCATTTTCTCACGAAGTTTCTGCGCGACCAGCGCGGGGACAAGGCAATCGATATTGCCGCCCAGTTGGGCAACTTCGCGCACCAGCCGCGAACTTACATACGAATATTTCTCGGCGGGCATCATGAAGACCGTTTCCAGGCTGGGCTGGAGTTTGCGATTCATCAGCGCCATCTGGAGTTCGTATTCGTAGTCGCTGATGGCGCGGATGCCGCGCAGCACCGCCGATGCGCCCACGCTCATCGCGTACTCCACCGTCAGGCCGTCAAACGTTTCGACCGAAACATTGTCGAAGCCCGCGGTCATCGCTTCCAGCATTTTGCGGCGCTCGGGAACGCTGAAGAGCGGCGACTTTTCGGGATTGCGAAGAATGGCGACCACCAGTTCGTCGAAAATCTTGCTGCCCCGCTCGATCAGGTCGAGGTGCCCGTTGGTGGGGGGATCGAACGATCCGGGATAGACAGCTTTGGTGCGCTTCACGGGGCCTCGGTTTCGCGAAGCTAGATTGTATGTGGTGGGAAACGCGGATGGCAATCGAGGAAGCGAGAGTCACCCCTGAGGACAGCCTGAGGGCGCCGCCAATTCAGTCACAGCCTCTCAGGATGCCAGCCCGACGACTAGCGACGCTATTCGGGCACCCGCTGGTGCCGCGCCACGTCGCTGCGGACGTTGTCCGGAGCGTGGACTACGATCTCGTTCGGTGCGCTGTCGATTTGAGCGTTGCCGTCGCGAACGAAGCCGCGGACTTCGCCGGTCTTCGCGTCGCGCAGCATGAGTACGGGATAACGGTCGGCGTCCCAGACGATCTGCAAAGCGCCGTTGGGCAGATCCTGTATGTGGATATCGCTTTGGAAGTCAGCAGCGTCAGCAAGTGTGCGGCTTGCCAGTTCGTGGTAGCCGGACTTTACATGCATGGACTGCATCGCGGCCAGAATTTCTGGTTTCAGAGGCACGACGAAAGAGAACATCCGCACGGATGCGTCGTCGGGCGAGTCGGCAACCTCGGCGGCGCTGAAGCTCACGCTCGCGAGAACGCGGCCCATTGCGTCGCGCGCTTCCCAGGTGTACGGACCGGGCGTGGCCAGACTGTTGTTGGCGGGAATGCGGAATGCGGGCTCCAATGTCAGCTGACCGTTTATGATGCGTCCCCAAACGAGGAGGCCGTCGCCGGAGACTACATCGCCGCCTGGACCAGGCACGATGATGCCAATCGGGCTGTTCTGGCGGAAGGTCAGTTCGTTGGTGTAAACGTAGTCGCTGATCCACACCGGCGAACAATAGCTCATGATGTCGACGTAGGCGGCCGATCCCTTCAGGTTGTTGCTGGAAGCGAAAACGTCCCAGCCGGGCACGCCGATAATCGCCCCCGCATACGGATAGTTGGGATCAACCCCGTTAGGCCCGCCGCACGGACTGTGCTGGTCATTAAAGTTGTGCCCGACTTCGTGGGCGAGCACGGAGGGGAAGCTGCCGTTGACATCCCAGCCGATCGCCACTGGCCACCCGATATAGCCAAGTCCCGCTACACCGCTGTTGTAATTGGTGCGTACTGCTCCGAAGTAGTAACGATCCGTCACCCCGTCGGCGGTCCTTTTTGCATCTAGCGCGCTCAGTACCTTATCCCAGTTTGTGCCGTTGCTCGACAAGCTGAGTGTTGTGACGAACACGTTGCCAACCGTAACGTCGATCGCGTCCGGTACCGGATGAATTCGTTTTGCGAAGTCAACCCAGTCGTTCTTGGTGCGCGGAGAATTCTGGACGTTACCCGTACCATCGGGTGACTGCACGGGAATCAGTGTAATTTTCCACGGCTTGAGGTTGTGCACGTTCAAAGTCTGCGAGAACGTGTTGTTGGTCTCGTCCGCCTCCGGAATCGCCAGCCCAGGATCGACCGTCGCGACCACCTGCGTTCCGGTCACAATCCACGACTGGTCTACTGCCGCATTCCACGACGCGGCTGCGTTTTCTGGATCGATGCTAAGCGGTACAGACGCTCCGCTGGCATTGATGGTGAGCGTGTGCGTGGTTACGCCGCCGTTGATGAAATCGACCTTCACTTGCGGGGCGACGGTGTTGGTCTGGTTCGCTTTCACGAACACGCGTACCCAGGCGCTGCGACTCTGCACCAGGGGCACGATCGGATTTGGATACTCCTGTGTGGCCTGCGTGAGGTAGAGGCCTTCGATACTGAGATCGAGCGTTACGTTGCCGGACGTCACGGTGAAATTGCTGACCGACGTGGCGGTGCCGCCGGCGGTCGTGACCGTGACTTTGCCGGTAGTGGAAGCGGCGGCAACCGTCGCGGTGATCTGGGTCGCGCTGTTGACCGTGAAACCGGATGCTGCCTTGCCGTTAAACGCGACCGCCGTGACGCCGGTGAAGTTGGTGCCTGTGACTATGACCGCAGTCCCGACGGGGCCACTCCCCGGGTTCAGCGCGGAGATGGTGGGCGGGATGACGATGGTAAAGCTGCTGGCGGAAAGGGCGCTGGCTGCGGGTGTGGTGACGGTGATCTGGCCGGTGGTAGTGCCGTTGCCGACGGTGGCCGTGATCTGGGTCGCGCTGTTCACGGTGAAACTGGCGGCTGCGGTGGAATTGAATTTCACGGACGTAGCGCCGGTGAAGTTAGTCCCGGTAATCGTGACCGAGGTTCCAGCGGCTCCGCTCGCCGGATTGAAGCTCGAAATCGTGGGCGCGTTGGTGATGGTGAAGCTGGTGGCCGATGTCGCGGTGCCTGCGGGCGTGGTGACCGTGATTCTGCCGGTCGTGCTGCCGTTGCCGACGACGGCCGTGATCTGGGTGGCGCTGTCAACGGTGAAACTCGCGACTGCCGTGGCATTGAATCTCACGGACGTCGCGCCGGTGAAGTTCGTTCCCGTGATCGTGACCGAATTTCCAGCTACGCCGCTGGCCGGGTTGAAGCTTGTAATTGTAGGTGGGGCGAGAACCGTAAAGCTGGCCGTTGAGGTCGCGGTGCCTGCGGCGGTGGTGACGGCGATCGTGCCGCTAGTCGTTCCACTGGCGACCGAGGCCCGGAGCTGAGTCGCGCTGTCGACGAAGAAGACGCCGGCTGCTTTCCCGTTGAACTTCACCGCCGTAGCGCCGGTGAAGTTCGTTCCGAGCACCGTAACGCTGATCCCGGGGATTCCGGAGGCGGGCGAGAAACTGGCAATGGTCGGGGTGGATGGCGGTGTCGGCTTGTTTGAGGCGGCCGTTCCGCAGGCCGCCATGACCATCAGCAAAGTGGCGGCGAGCAGCGCCAATCCCAATTGCCGGACAGGCCGCAAGAATCCGATTCCAGCTAACTCGTTGTTAATAAAAGACAAACAATTTGGACGCGCAGAGGTTCCCGGCCGTGTGAGCATGAGACATTGTTCGTGGTTCGGCGGCGAAGCTCAAGGGTGCGTCAGTGCTAAGACTTTTGGTCGAAAAATCAACTGTAGCGCAGAGTTTGCAGCAGTTCCTCGACGTTGGGCAACTGGTCGATGGGATAGATTCTGACGAGGACGATCTTTCCATTCTTGTCGACGATAAACGCCGCGCGCTCGCTGATTCCCGGGACGGGCGCTCCTTCGCGCAGGATCTTAAATTTCTGCGTGACTTCGCCGTGCGGGTAGAAGTCGGAACAGAGCGGGATCTTCACCGAGCCGACTTCCCGCTGCCGCCACGCGATATGACTTGCGATGGAATCTACGCTGATGTCCAGAACCTGGGCATTGAGGGCCGCGAATTCTTTGCTGCGCGCATCGAATTCCGGCACTTGCACCGCTCAAGTCGGCGTCCAGTCCAGCGGATGGAACGTGACCACCAGATTCTGCTTGCCAAGGTAGTTGCGTGAGCGGATGGTGATCAGCTCTTCGCCCGCCACGGCGGGTAGTTCGAAGTCGGGCGCGATGTCTCCGGGATTGAGGGGCATGGATTTTCAGATTGTACTTGAAGGTCAGAGGTGAGAGGTCAGATTGCTGAGGTGAAACACCCCTTACCAAATTGTCATCCTGAGCGAAGCGAAGGACCTGCTTTCCTGCGCGCTAACGAAATCAGGCCCTTCGCTTCG
>JAYTFO010000524.1:0-3394 GCA_043734305.1 Acidobacteriota bacterium
GCATCGTTGATCGTTAGTGAAGTCTGCTGCGCCGATGCAGCAACCAGCAGGGCAAGCAGCAGCAAGCCCGATCGCGTTTTCACTTTTCCTGTGCCTTACTCTTCGCGGCCAGATCTGCAATCAAAGCATCGACTCTATCGACAATTACCTTGCGCGCGGCCTCATAGCCTTGGGTAATCGAAGGCACGGGATTATCCCATTGAAGTAGTTTGTTTGCTGACGGCCGCGCCGAATCCGGCAGCGTGCACGCGAAGGTGACCACCTGCGCGGCGCCGCGCACGTCCTCTGGTGTGATCGCCGCAGGTTTTGAAGTCCCGGCGCTGAGACCATCGGCGGTGAGCCCGTCGACCACTGCCGCGGGAATCTTTTCGTCCGGTTGAACGCCGCGGGCCACCGCTTCGTACGGCAACCCCCTTTCCGCCGCGCGGCGGTTGAAGTGCGCCGCCGCGATCACACTCCTCACGCTCCCGTGCTCGCAGACAAACACAACCTTCTGCTTGGCGGGCTTCGTGCTTGTTGTCTGTTGGGCCAGACACATTAAAGCGGTTAAGGGGACGAGTCCAAAGACGCCCATCTAGTGCGCCATCGGCCCCCTGGCCGCACCTTTGCCAAGTTGATTCAGCGCGGCCTTGAAACCATTGGCCAGTGTGTCAACCGGACCTGTACCCCAATAGTGGAGAAAATAGATGGTCGGCTGACCGCTCGTCATATGGTTGTGGATCGCCACCACGTTCAGATTATTCGAGCGCAAAGCCTTAAGAACCGGAGTGATTTCGCCCGCAAGCATCGCCACGTCGCCCGCGATCTCGGCATTGGCATCGCTGCCGAAGAAAGCCGCCCATGTGTTCAGGCCCATGCGGGCGTTGATTTTCGCCCCCATCTCTTTAAGATTCAGATCGTCCCGGCCAACCGTGATTTTGTAGACAGGGCCGGTCTGTTCACCCTCGTGTCCAACGATGCCGGCAATCTTCGTCGCATCCATCTGTCCGCTCGTAACATTTGATTTCCCTCTCACCGGCGCCGCTTCGTGGCTGGCTGAAGAATGTCCGATCAGATCTACCGCGGGCTTGGTTTTCCTGGCGAGGTCCGCCGCCTTGCCGTGCCCATGAACATGCATGTAAAAAATCCGCGGACTTTCAAAGAAGAAATGATTGTGAAGAGCCGTAACTTCAAGACCATTCTCCAGAAGCGCCGACATCACGGGATTCACTTCATCCTCCAGCAGTACAAGATCTCCCATCATGACATCGTTTCCGCCATCGCCTTTGGTCATCGCGAGCCATCCGCCAAAACCGAACGGAGTGGGTGTCGAGATTCCGTCAATCGTTACCTTCAGATCGTTTCTCGGGATGTTGAGCTTGAGAACGTTCGACTTGTAGTCGCCTTTTTTGTCGAGCGTTTTAAGAACATCCTGGTAATCGGCAGGTACTTCCTGCGCCGTGGCGTTGAAGAGTGATGTGGTCGAGCAAAGCCCAAATACCGCGATAAACGTTGCGAAGTTATGCATTATTTCCCTCATAATCCTCATTCGATTTCTCCTCTTACTCACTATCATTGCGCTTTGGCGATAAGGTCATCGAACGCGATGACGCTGTCCGCTTTCGTCCAGAGTCCGATCTTCCCCGTGCTGTAAGTCTTGTCATGCGCATCTATCAGCGGTTTTCCGTTGAAGTAGCAAACGATGTGATCGCCTTTCGCCACTACGCGCAACGTATGCCACCGACCTGAAGCGACCTTCACGTTGGCGCCCGCGAACTGAAGCCGGCGGCCCCCAACCATTCGATACAGGCGGAAATTCCCTTCCAGTGCATTGGCGCGAACAACGTAATAACTCTTTGGGTCGCGAAAACGGAAGACCAGTCCGATTCCCTGATCCACTTTGCCGGAGAGCGCCTTTCCTTTTACACTGACGTCAACGTCCGCATACTCTCCGTTGTCCGCGATCAGAACTGGAAATCGCGTGTCGGTCGGATCCGCGTCCGTCTGCACCACCACATTCTTGCCACTCGGCGCATCCGGCATCTCCTGCACCAGCCACTTACCGGCAGTGCCGCCGCCAGTGGCATGCGACGACATTCCCGATGGCGGCTTGCCAGGGGTGTCACTGTCGAAACTGAATGAGCCTGTCTGGCTAATTCCATTCATGCCCAAAGCCATCGTCAAGCCAGTCAATAGTGCAGTCCGCTTTATTTTCATAAGTTGCTCCTCGCTTTCTCAGTCGCCTGCCCGGACCTGAGTTCGAAATTCGTTCCGGGCAGGCGTACCCGGAATGTGCAACCCGGTCCAGGTTCGCATTCAAGCTCTATGCGGCCTCCGTGCACGCCCACCGCCCACTCGGCGATTGACAAACCCAATCCGGTTCCTCCCTCGTCGCGCGTCCGGGCTTTATCAACCCGATAAAAGCGCTCGAACACACTGGACCGGTGTTCGGCGGGTATGCCGGGCCCATTGTCCTGTACTTCGACGCATACTTCGCCGTTTCTCGAACCGACGCGTACGTGCACACTTCCCCGGACAGGAGAGTACTTGACGGCGTTGTCGATAAGGTTGACTAAAGCTTGGCGGAGGATCAGACGGTCGCCTCGAACCGTTAGCGAAGGATCTCCGGCCACTTCGACAGTCTGATGTTTCTCCTCGGCCAGCACTTCAAGCAGGGACGCCGATTCCTTCGCAAGATCGAGAACCGGCACTTCCGCTTGTTGAATCGGGATACGGCCCGCATCCGCTCGCGACATCGTCAAAAGGCTGTCAACAAGCCGCGTGAGGCGATTCGCCTCCTCGAGCATGCTCCCGATAACATCTCGATAGTAGCCGGTGTCTCCGGACTTATGCAACGCCACTTCGCCGACGCTCCGAATCGCCGTAAGAGGCGTACGCAATTCGTGAGATGCGTCCGCCGTGAATCGGCGAAGCTGTTCGAAGGAACGCTCAAGCCTGCATAGCGTCTCGTTGAACGCGAGCCCCAGATGCCCAAGTTCGTCTTCGGGGTTCTCGATTTGTAGGCGTTCATTCAGGCGTTCCGCACCGATCTGCTCCGCTCTCCCGGCCATCACATGTACAGGCCGGAGCGCTCGGCCGGCGATTGCATAACCGGCAAACCCGACCATCGAGATCGCGACAGGCAGACCGATCCCAAGCACCCAAAGCAATTCCCGGAAGTCCTGCCAAAGGGGATCCTCATTAAGAGCTAAACGCACGATCGCCGGGCGGCCCTCAAGCCGGTGCGCCCGCGTCGCAATTCGAACTCTCGTTCCGCTCGCCAGGCGGGAAGATCGCTCCGAATAGCCGTGTATCCCCTCATTCGCGCCGGGCGCCGGACCAAGGTTCTGACCTTTCAACTGGGGGCTGCGATACAGCAAGGCGCCGGACTGCGACCAGACTTCCAGCAGAGAAG
>JAYTFO010000525.1:0-4409 GCA_043734305.1 Acidobacteriota bacterium
CTACTACACGCCGGATTTCGGGGACGATGCTGCCGCGCGAGCTTTCTACAAGCAGACCCTCGATCAACTATTTGGCGACTACGAGCGTCTGTCGGAAGAAATGTTCTTGCATCTCCGTGGGATCACGCCCAAGCCCGTGGACATGAAGCAGGACGCATACGAGCGCACGCTGCGTGCCCGGGCATTCGATATTTCGCGATACTTTCTGCCACTGGCGACGAATACGTCGCTGGGAGAGATCGTCAACGCGCGCACGCTCGAGACGCAGGTATCGCATCTGCTCGCTCATCCGCATAAAGAAGTGCGCAACCTGGGAGCGCTGCTGAAGCGCGCAGCGATATCGCCGGCTTACAACGCCAATGAAGACGCATTGCGGGCGCTGGTGGCGGAGATTCGAACCGTCTCGGCGGAATTGGCGGATCGCGCGGAACGCGAATTGTTGCGCGAGGTGCGAGTGGCGCCGACTTTGGTGAAGTATGCCGATCCGAATACGTACGAAATTGAAACGCGCCGCGAACTGCGACACGCTGGGTCGGATCTGATGAAGGGCGCCGACATTGCTCCCGCGCCGCTGGTTGACTTGCTGGATGAAGAGCCGCTGGAAGTGGAACTCGCGACGACCCTTCTGTACGAACACTGTCATTATTCGTACCGGCAGGTTCGGCTGGCGGTGGCAGCGGCGGGTGATGCGCGGCGGCGGGAAATTATCGAACTGGGATTGCGTCATCGCGGCAAGCACGATGAGATGCTGCGTCCTTTTTCAGCCGGCCAGCAGTTTCGCTTCGACATCCTGATGGATATCGGCGGCTTTCGCGACATGCATCGGCATCGCCGCTGCGTGCAGATCATGCAGGACTTCACCACCGTCCACGGCTTTGACACCCCGCCTGAAGTGGATGCGGCGGGCGGACGCGCCGAATACGAATCAGTGATGAAGCGGGTCGAGGCGGCGGTAAAGAAGATCGCGGTCAGTGGCGGCGATGAGGCCGCTCAAAATTCACAGTATGCGATCCCACTTGGCTTCCGCAAGCGGACGCTCTTCAAGATGGACTTCGCCGAGGCGGTATACATCTCGGAATTGCGCACGACCCCGGCGGGGCATACGTCCTACCGCAACGTCGCGTATGCAATGTATGAGGCGGTGGCGGCGAAGTATCCGGCGCTGGCCAAATATTTTCGCGTGCACGATGTAAGAGAGCCGGTGGATTTGCTGAAACGCTGATGATTGAAACAAACTGCTAGAATATTTCTAACGATGCCCCTCTACGAATACGAATGCAAGAAGTGCAAACACCGCTTCGAAAGAATCGTGAAGTTTTCCGACAAGCCCATGAAGAAGTGTCCCGACTGCGGAGGGGCGGTCGAGCAACTGATCTCGGCTGCCACCGTGCAGTTCAAGGGTGCGGGCTGGTATGTGACCGACTACGCCAAGAAGTCGAGCGCGTCGTCTGCGCCGAAGTCATCGGAGAGCGAGGGCGGGGCCAAGGATTCGGCGAAGGACAAGGACTCGAAGGATTCCAAGGAAACGAAGGAATCCAAGAAAGACGATAAGCCGAAGACGGAATCCTCCTCCAAAAAACACAAGAAAGACTGAGTGGGTTCCGGCCCCAGTTTTTTTGCTGATCGTCCTGTTCGCTTTTGGATGTGGCGGCGGGACGCCGCCACGACAGCCGGCAAGATGCCGGCGCTACGGTCGGAGTTTGCTGAATATCCCACACAGCACTAGAATGGCCGCTCTTCAAGTTCAATTTATTTACTTCCCTTAGGAGGGAACATGAAACTACGAACCATTGTTTTGACCCTGGCGGTGTGCTTTGTTGTCGGGGCAGTATGTCTGGCAAGCAATCCGCAGATGGGTACCTGGAAGTTGAACGAAGCAAAATCGAAAATCGCCGCCGGTGCGGCCAAAAACACGATGGTGGTTTACACGGCTGCAGGTGACAAAGTGACAGTTACCGTGGATGGTGTCGACGGTGCCGGCAAACCCCTACACAACGAGTGGACGGGCAGTTTCGACGGCAAAGACTTCCCCGTCACCGGCGATCCGACGTCCGATTCGCGGTCGTACACAAAAGTGGACGACCATACTCTGGCGTTAACCGTTAAGAAAGATGGCAAGGTTACGCTGACGGGCCGGATAGCTGTGTCCGCCGATGGCAAGACCCGCACCGTCAGCGGGAGTGGGACCGATTCGATGGGCATGAAAATCGAGATCATGTCTGTGTACGACAAGCAGTAGCACCCTGTCTGGCCTTCAACATCCAGCAATGCCCTTCCGCTCGATCCTGAACGGGAGGGCATTTTGTTTTCAGGAAGCTTTGGAGATCCGCGATTCCCTGTGTCCCCCGTGGTGAGTGTTGTTGTCGGCAAAGGCTCTACCCACAGGGAGCACAGAGGACACAGGGGAAATCCACCGATGAATCCTTCTCCACGCCGGAGCATCTAAAATAACAAACTAGTCGTTATAACGATCAATTCGGAGGACTTCATGATTACTATCCGGCGGAGCAAGGAACGCGGAGGCGGCGACCACGGTTGGCTCAAGACCCACCACACCTTCAGTTTCAACGATTACCATGACGACAAGTGGATGGGGTTCCGATCGCTGCGGGTGATCAACGAGGATTTTGTGGGACCGAGCGCGGGCTTCCCAACGCATCCTCATCGCGACATGGAGATCATCACGTACATCCTGTCGGGCGCACTGGAACACAAGGACAGCCTGGGTACCGGTTCGGTGATTCGTCCCGGCGACGGGCAACGTATGACGGCGGGGCGCGGCATCCGGCACAGCGAATACAATCCGTCTGCGACCGAGACCGCGCACCTGCTGCAAATCTGGATTACGCCCGAGAAGCAGGGCCTGGAACCAAGTTACGAGCAGAAGAGTTTTCCAGAATCGGAAAAGTGCGGGAAGCTTCGACTGATCGCTTCGAGCGACGGCGCGAATGGTTCGGTGAAGATCAATCAGGATGCGAAGCTGTTCGTGACCCTGCTGTCGCCTGGTGAAGAAGTTACACACAGCATGGGGGAGCAGAGGCACGCCTGGCTGCAAGTGGCGAAAGGCGAAGTCGAACTCAACGAGCAAAAGTTAGCGCAGGGCGACGGCGCGGCTGTGAGCGACGAAACGAAGTTGACCATCAAAGGAACGAAAGACGCGGAAGTGCTGTTGTTCGATCTGGCTTGAACCCTGTGGTAGAGACGGGGTTTGCCGCGTCTCCGCTTGCGGAGGGCGCGTTTTGGGCGGAGGGAGACGCGGCAAGCCGCGTCTCTACGGTTGAGTTTGTTTCAAAGCGGACGCACTCCTGCCGCTGCCATCAGTCGTCCCGTAACACCTTTTTCCGTGCGGTGGCTGAAGAGCAGATCGGTATGGCACGCGGTACACGGGGATGATGCCTCGATATTTTTTGCCAGGATGCCGGCGTCCATGAGCTGGCGGCGATTGGCTTCCACCAGGTCGAGGAATAGGTTGGTGGGAAGTTCGCTGTGGCCGGGGGCGCGGGCGGTCAGGAAGAGCATCGGATACTTATCGCGAATCGGGTCGGACTCTTTCGCTTCGCGGAATAACTTCGCGGCATAGGCGAACTGAGTTTCGAATTTCTGACGGACTTCTTCGCCTACTTGGTAGCAGCATCCCTGCACGCCGGGGCCGATGGCGGCGATCAGGTTGCGGGGATCGCTGCCAAAATAACGGCGCATCTCGCCAATCCCTTTTTCGACAATCCGTTTGACTGTCCCGCGCCAGCCCGCGTGAAAGACGCCGACGGCTCGATTCTTCTGGTCGACCAAAATCACCGGCAGGCAATCCGCTGTTTGGACGGCGAGCAGCAATCCGGGCGTGTTGGTGATGAGTCCATCGCCGGCAAGCGCGTGCTCGGGTGCGCTATCGACGCGGTGGACCAGGTCCGAATGAATCTGGCGAAGAGTAATCAGTGGCCAGCTCTTGCGTCCTTTGGTAACGCCAAGTGTCTTCAGGAAGAGCTCGCGGTTGTGCTCGACGGCGGCGCGCGAATCGTGTTTTGTGAATCCAAGATTCAGCGCGTTTTTGCCGTAGGCGCGTGAGACGCCGCCGTGGCGTGTCGAGAAGGCATGGACGAGCCAGGGGAGTTTGGCGAGCTTGTCGGAATGTAGCGGTTGCAGCTTGGGTGTTGAAATGGTTTTTGTCGCCACGGTTCGATCATACTTTGAAAATTGGCCACCGGGGCTAAAGGGCGTATCTCTGGGGCAACGTGTGGCGCGGCTGAAGAGGCTACGGAAAAAGCGCCGCAGAGGCATGGGGCGGACCTCAGGCGCTAAAGCGCACGTTATTTCAAATGACTTAGCGGCACGAGTGAACTCGGGCCCATCCCAAAAACTGCGCGTCAATGGTTTGCGGCCTACCCCGGCGGGACGATATAGTTTTATCCGAC
>JAYTFO010000526.1:0-4338 GCA_043734305.1 Acidobacteriota bacterium
CAAGGAGATACCGGTGCTTACTGCCGAGCTTGCACCGAAGTGCGCACACCAGTTGATCGTTGCATCGGCGATCCTGAACGTCACTGGGAAACTGGAGCAGGTATCGGTGAAGCGTACCCCTGACAGCCGGCTAATTGCTCCTCTGATCGAAGCGCTGAACAACTGGAGGTTCCAGCCGGCAGAAATCGACGGGAAACCGGTGGCTCTCAAGATCCTGCTGGGCTTTCGCTTCGCGCGCTTGGCGCGGTAACCAGAAAACTAGCTGGTGGCAACGAATCCGGAAAATCCCTGCGATGGTTCGTCCGGAAATGATGTCCGATGTTCGCTGTTCGCCAGTTCATCTGTAAACTGACAAACTATGGCAGCAATCTCATCAGAGCCCTCGGCTGACGAAATGGCGACTCCGCGCAGCGCCGGAATCGCCAAAATCCTGCGCTCCCGATGGACCTTCCTCGGACTTCAAATTCTCGATCTGCTGACTACACTGGCTGCATTCCACGCCGGAGCCCTCGAGGTCAATCCCCTGGTCGCACAGCTGACTTTATCTTTCGGAAGGTTTCACGGCGTGCTTATCAGCAAGCTGATCGCGGTTGCAATTGCGATGGGAGTAAGAAGGCTGGTCTGGGTGATTAATATCTTCTATACCGGAGTCGTCTGCTGGAACATCATCGTAATTGTCTTATTAGTACTAAAGCTGAAATGAGCCTTGATGATTGCCTTCGCAGCTGTCCGGTTAGAAGTCAAAGAGAATCAGTTGGTTGGCGTTTTTGACGAAATTGGCGTCCTGGTCGAGGGCCTGAAGGGCGCTTAAAATAGGCGCTTTCTCGAAAAGAGTGAGGCTGAAAATCTGTGAAGAAAGCCGAGCTGAGTGTCAGCGGCGAGGACGACAGGGCAGTACCGAAGGCCGTTGTTGGTTCTTACTCGCTTGGTGAGGTTGACTTGTCTGTTCACTTGGGCTACCTCTTTCGATTTCACTTTATCCCAAGTTGTACAAAAAATATGGCGGAGAGGGTGGGATTTGAACCCACGATACCCGTTAAGGTATGTCCGCTTTCGAGGCGGATCGTTTCAACCACTCACGCACCTCTCCGGAAAACAGTTGTTGAAAAGCAGTCGTTGGCCGTTAGTCATTCGCTTTGTGCCAGCGGATTGTCCGAACGACCAACGACTAACGACGCCTTCTAAAAAACTCTTGCATGATTTCCGCCGAGCGGCCTGCCAGCACACCGCCGCGAACGTCCATCCGATGGTTCAGGTGCGGGTGATTCAATACCTGCAACACCGAGTGAACAGCGCCTGCTTTGGGATCGTTGGCACCATACACCAGGCGGCGGATGCGGGCATGAATCAGCGCACCGGCGCACATCGCGCACGGTTCAATTGTAGCAAACAGCTCGCAGTTGCTTAGACGATAGTTACCGACGTTCGCGCCGGCCTCGCGGAGCGCGATGATTTCGGCGTGGGCGGTGGGATCGTTGTCGGCGAGATTGCGATTCCATCCCCGGCCGACAATTTGGTTCTCGTAGACAACGATCGCTCCGACGGGAACTTCTCCCATCTCGAGCGCGCGCTGTGCACAGCGCAAGGCTTCCTCCATCAGGAGTTCGTCCGGCACAGCGGATGGGTCGGTGGGTGATGGTGGATTGTCGGAGTCGGACACGCAGGATCAGGATATCGTACGGTTTGGCGGCAGTCTCGTGGAAAGGCTTAGATAATCCGCAGCACCGTACGCACAACTTCCGGCACGACTGCATGGACCACCTGAGGTACGACAACCGCGATCACGGAGCGCGTCACGACCAGCGCAGGCAAAGCGATCAGCAGCCAAAGTGCTGTCGGAAGATTGGCGATATAGGCTCTCATAAACATGTCCTTGAGTTTTGATACGCAGATGGGTTGCGGGAAGTTCCGTGGAGCAGTGGTTAGTGGTTGGCGTTTGGTTCGGGCAACAAGATGGAGTGGGCCTAGCTCTGATATCCACCGCTAATCACTAATCACCACCACTATTCTGGAATCAACGGTAACCCCTGAATATTCCACGAGATGTGATGCACTGCGTTGCTGGTTGCGAGGATCGCCGACTTGCCGGGTGCGAACGCCAGTCCCACCAGGTTCTGTCCAGAAACCTGGAGGCTGGCTTTGGCGTCGGGCGTGATTTTCACAATGCCGCGCTTGCCGGAGAGGGAAGCGGCGACGTAAAGATTTCCATCGACATCAAAGGCCAAGCCTTGCGGACGTCCCAGGCCACGGTAGAAAACCGACACGCTGCCGTGCGGGTCCACCTTATGAATGCAGTCGAAGCTGGAAGTCGTTGGTCCGGCGACGAACAGGTCGCCGTGCGGGCCAAAAGCCATGTGGTAGGCGGAAACGCTCGGCTCGAGTGTGGCGAAAACAAAAATTTGGCGATCGGGAGCGATCTTGAAGATGGTTCCACTGCGGTCGCCCACGTACAGGTTCTGGGCGGAATCGAAGGCCATGCCGGTCGCAACGCCCATGCCCTCGGTGTACGACGACATCGTGCCGTTGGATGCGACTTTGTATACCGTTTCGTCGTGGCGCGACGAAACGTACATCTGGCCCTCGCGATCGAAAGCGATCGCCGTCGCGTTCATCATTTCGTTCAGGTAAGGACTGATCGCGTAGTTGGTGTCGATCTTGAAAATCGCGACTGGAACTTTCTGTCCGAGCGATCCAGAGAAGGTTACGTAGATGTTGCCTTCGCGGTCGAGCGCGGGATTGGTTACAGGATGGAGATTGCCGGCGATGGAGGACGCGACCTGGATGGTGTGCGCGTTGCTGACGTGCCCATTCGTGCCCACCACAATTGGCCCGGAGACAGCTCCGTCGGGTACGCGCGCGATGACAAAATCGTCAGCGCCGATCACGACCGAGCCCTCGACCTCGCCAAAGCGCACGCTCGGCCGGCGCAGTTCGGGAGGACGCAATCCGCTGCCGATGATGCGAACCTCGCCTCCGGGCAGAGCGAAGCTGGGCGCGACCGCTTCAATATGCGGATTGCCGTTGACGGTCTTCTTGCCGAGCAATCGCTGAGAGATCCCCATGAGTTCGTTTCGGCAGATTTCTTTCGACCTATTAATGTCTACACTATTAGAAGTCGAAAGTGCAGTAACAGATGCATAACTGCCAGAGCGTATAGTCCCGCCCCGAGGTCGTCGACCACGATTCCGGTACCCTCCGGCAGTCGTTCCAGTGGGCGCACCGGCGGCGGCTTCAGAATGTCGAACGCACGAAAAAGTATAAGACCCGCCAGAAAAGTTTTCCAAGCCAGCGGGACCGCGATCAGGGCCACGAGTTGACCGGCCATTTCGTCAATCACGACAAATTGCGGATCTTTCACGCCGGTAGCGCGCACCACGCGCGTGGCAGCGGGGATGCCAATCGTCGTGACGACGACGGCCGCTGCAATCGTGGCCCACGTGCGTGCGTCCGGCGGAATGCGCCAGCTGACGAGCGCCCACACGAGTACGGTCGCAACCGATCCCCAGGTTCCGGGACCCGGTTTGAGATGACCGACACCGAGCAACGTCGCAACCTGCGTTGCCCAGAACGGAGAGCGAGGGCGGGACGCCCCCGCGACAGCCGGCGGGACGCCGGCGCTACGGCCGGGAGTCATGACGACGGCTTTGGGGACTTCTTTCATCTAGTTTTCGTCCGCGTCTTCGAGGTTTGCATCGCGGATTACTTCCTCTTCGTCCTGTACCGTCGACGAAATGACATACGCGCCGCTGGCCCACTTCCCGAGATCGACCTGTCGGCAACGGTCACTGCAAAAAGGGAAGTCGGGAGCCGTGCTGACCACGGATTTCTTGCAGATCGGGCAGTGGAGTTTGAGAGGCATAAAGGCGATTGCAGAAGTTAGAAGTCAGATTGTAGAAGTAAAAGCCGCCGTTTGCGAAAGACTTCACCTCTGCAATCTGACCTCTAACCTCTGACCTTAAACAATCTCGGCGACCAGGTCGTAGTCGTGCGCTTCGGTGATCCGGCAGCGGTAGAACTGGCCTTTCCGCGGATCGCTTCCTTCTGGAAAATCGTTTACAAAAACTTTGCCGTCAATTTCGGGAGCGTGCATGGCGGTGCGGCCTTCAAGAAGCAAGTCGCTTTCCTCGGAAGGTCCCATCAGAAGCAGGTCGAGTTCGCGTCCGACGAGCGCTTTCTTTTTGGCGCGGCTGATCTTTTTCTGGATTGACATCAGGGACTTGCGTCGGCTCTCGATCTCACGCGGAGAGACTTTGGTTTCGAGGTCGAACGCGCCAGCGCCTTCCTGGTCGGAGTAGCCGAAGGCTCCCATCCAGTCGAAGCCGGCTTCTTTCGTGAACG
>JAYTFO010000527.1:0-3646 GCA_043734305.1 Acidobacteriota bacterium
TCTCGCAGCTGCTCAAATCGTTCCTTGAAAAGTTTGCTGATCTGCTGGTGCCGTGCGGAGAACTTTGAGGAAACAGCGTCCAGCAGCGGACCGACGTCACTTTCTGGAACCGCCATGATCCCAGTGACAATCCTCTGCAATCTCGGGAGGTCGCCGGGAGTAAATGGCCGCAGGAGAACCCGCGACGGATCGGGCCGCAGGATCACGTCTGTGCGCTTGACGTTGATCGGGATAGCGTTCACGGAGCGCGGTTCGATGGCGGCGAAACTATGCACGTCGATCACCTTTCTACATCTGCCCCGTAAGGTAGTCGGCAGCATCTGCTCTCGATGGATTGATACCTATGAATCCAGACTGGGAACAGGTGGCATCAGGATTCTGATGCGCCCTTCGGCCAAGCGATGGTGAGCAGGAAGGCGCTCTCTTCCACGGCTTCAACGTCATGGAGCACGCCACAGTCCATTACCAACAATTGCCCCACCAACAAATTGACCGTCTTGTCAGGCAGATGTATGCAAATCGTTCCCAGCAGATGATGAATGGAAACTCTGCCTTCGGATTTGTGCTCGTTCATTTGTGTCCCGGCCTTCATCAAAACCAGAATAATTCGAAAGTCTGGATACTTCGCAAGCGTCTTCGAACTCCGTCCGGACTCGCGCTGCCACGAGTCTTGCTGGCGGAGTTGCTGGAGTTCCTTCTGCAAGTCGAACTGCAGTAAAGGCTCCGCCAACTGCGGGAGCCTATTCAAGGCCTTACTGCCCTCGCCTGGATGGCAAACGCTGGGGTTCGTAGTCATCGTCAAGACCTCCGTACAGTTGCGCTTGAACTCCTACCTCATCATCGAAGAAGCGCATGCCAAAAACTGGTCAACATGGCACAGTTTTCTAGTCCGGCGACAACATGTCCCTTGTTGACCAGATGGGGTGGCGTTCGACTTGGTAAAGTCACGGGAACGAGGGTTTCATAGGACTGCGGAGACGAAAGTAGGCCGCGACGTCTGGCTCTTGAACTGGCTCCCGCCGGCTAGAAGGGAACTGAAACGAGACTTGTTCGAGATGTTTCTTGCGATTCGATGAGAACGTCGTTTACAAAATCTGCCGAGCAGCCCTCAGAGCGCCGCTTCGACAAAGAAGCCTTGTCGCGAATGGATGACGAAGGCGGCTCGAACGAGCCTGCGGTGAACCCGCCCAACGCGGCGAGAAAGGGCGCTCTGGGCAGCTAGACGTATTTTATGGATCAACCAGTAAGAACCCATGCTGCACCAGTTGTTCTTTGAGCCGATCCTTGGGCTATCGCAGCGACTGTGATGGGATCCGGTGGTTGTAACCGAACAGGGGTCAAACCCTCTATAAGGAGGTAGCCATGGCTACCGAGGCGGTCCTGATGGTAGGTCACACGTCCAAGCTTGAATCGGATGCATTTGTATTCTTCGGCGCCACTGGTCCAGTCAATCCCTGTATCACGTGTTCGAGAATATCTACCACCGCAAACTCCCGTGGGCAGAGGAAGTGATCGGCGCGGTCAACGCCAGCGAGGAGCAGGCGCGCATTTTGCAGACGTCGCCCGCGAGCGCTCTTCTCTTGATCAAGGAAACGACCTATGATGTGCAGCGCATCCCGATTGAATACAGCGTCTCACTGTTGCGTGCGGACCGCTACACGGCCTCGGTTGTGTCCGTGCGCAAGGCATAGGAACGTCTTACGACCCGCAGTGTGGCTGGTGAGCGTCCGCGTTCAAGGCAACGCAAAAGTGAAAATGGCGCTTCCGGCGGCAATGGCTACGAATTGTTTCCCATCGATGGCGTAGGTCATCGGCGAAGCGTAGACAGCTCCACCCATTTGAAAGTGCCACAGCGGTTTGCCATTCACAGCATCGAGTGCGATGAAGTTGCCCTCGGCGTCCCCGGTGAAAACCAGTCCGCCCGCAGTAGAGAGCACACCCGACCAGGTTGGCGAGACGTGCCGGAATTCCCACTTCAGCTTGCCCGTGGCAGGATCGAGTGCGCGCAGAGCGCCCCAATAGGGCTCCGCTTTGTCGGACGGAAAGTATGCGCTGCCGTAATAGGCGTGTCCGGCTTCGTAGGGCTGCGGAGCTGTGCTGAAGATGTCGCACTGCTCACGCGCGGTGACGTAGAAGAGGCTGGTGTCGGGATTGAAGCTGGGAGACATCCAGTTGGTACTGCCGAGCGCGCCGGGGCACACGGTGCGACCTTCCAGGGTTGGAGAACTCGTTGCGTTCGGCGCAGGACGCCCTTCGGCATCCTTGGTATCGCTCCAGGTGATGTGAGCGTAAGCCTCGGCGGAGAGCAGTTTGCCGGTGGTGCGATCGAGAACATAGAAAAAGCCGTTGCGGTTCGCCTGTGCGATCAGATGTTTGCCCTGCACGTCGATCAGGATCGGGACTTGCGTGGCATCCCAGTCATGCTCGTCGTGGTGGGTGAATTGAAAGGACCATTTCATTTTGCCGGAGTCGGCGTCGAGCGCGAGCAGGGAATTACTAAATAAGTTGTCGCCCGCGCGTCCCGCGCCGCGATTGGATGGAGATGGATTTCCAGTCGGCCAGAACAGTTGATTGGTCTCGGGATCATAGGTGCCGGTCATCCACGCAGGGGCTCCGCCGATCTTCCAGGAATCTCCCTCCCATGAGTCATGTCCGGGCTCTCCGGGGCCGGGGGTCGTGTAGACGCGCCATTTGCGCTGGCCGGTCTCAGCTTCGTAAGCGTCAATGAATCCGCGAATGCCATACTCACCGCCAGAGACACCGACGATGACCAGGTTCTTCACCGCGAGGGGAGCGAGCGTGAAGCTGTAACCAATCTTGTAGTCGGCTGCGGCGACATCCCATACGACATTGCCGGTTTTGCTGTCGAGCGCGACCACGTGCGCATCGAGCGTGGCAAGAAAGACTTTGTTGCCTGATGCTGCGAGCCCGCGATTGACGCGTCCGCAACAGGGGCGGATGTCAGATGGGACGGGATGCTGGAACACCCAAATCGGGCGGCCGGTGCGGGCATCCAGGGCAAAGGCGCGGTCCTCCTGTGCGGTGGCATAGAGGATGCCATCGACCACCAGCGGAGTGGTTTCCAGTTTGCCGGTGGCCGCAGTCTGGTAGACCCATTTTGTGACGAGAGAAGAAGCGTTGGCGGTGTTGATTTGCTTCAGAGGGCTGAAGCGACGTCCGGCATAGTCCCCCGAGTAGGTCAGCCAATTCTGGGGTTCGCGCGCGGCATTCACCAGACGCTCGGAGGTAACCTGGGCATGGGTCGCGATGCATGCGACAGTAAGTAAGTAGAAGAACACTGCGCCGGGGCGATGTAGGCAGTTCGTTTTCATATCGAGGCTGTTAGTTACTCGGCTGCAAGACTTGCCAAATAGGCCAGGACATCTTTCAGATACTGGTCGGAAAGATCCTTCTCGCTGTACGCCGGCATGAGCGACTCGCGAGTTACATGGAACGAGCGCAGCGTGCCCTTATCGAAAGAGTAGATGCGTTGGGCCAGATCCATCATCTGTATCGTGAACTGGTCTTCGTTCAAAATGACGCCCTTGATCTGTTTGCCGTCCTCGGTCACTACTGTGACGGAGCGATACTCCTGAGCGAATTCTTTCGTGGGCTCGGTGAGGCCCCAGGCGAGATGCTGGCTGGG
>JAYTFO010000528.1:0-3076 GCA_043734305.1 Acidobacteriota bacterium
TTCCAAGGCACATTCCAGCGGAGCTGTAGGATCTCCAAAAAAAGCCAGTGCCATGCCATCACCGGTGGGGAGCCTGATCAAATCTCTGTCTCTTTCCGCGGCGCGGAACTGGAGTGTCTTACGAACTATCTCCTGCAGTTGATCGACGTGCTCCCGCTGCTCTTCAATGGGCAGCGTGGAGTGCGCTACCAGATCCATCAACAGTACGTGGGCCAGTTCCGGCAAGCCGGTCCCGACATCGTCCAGCGGAGATTCTTCCAAACCCATCACGCTGGCCAGATCGTCACCGAAAGTAGAAGCCCGTTCAGGACGATCTTCCGGACGGAAGGACAGAGCGCGCAGAATCAGCGTTTGCGCTTTTCCGGGCAGCTCATTGCGAAGATCTTTCGGTTTGACCCGGACGCCTCTCTGCTGGAGCTCGAACATTTGCGCGCCGGAGGTGGAGGAAAAGGGCACGCGGCCGGTGACAAGTTCGTAAGCGATAACGCCAAACGCGTAGATGTCGGTCGCCAGAACAGGCTTCCCGAGGAGTTGTTCCGGCGCCATATAACCATTGCTGCCCGCAACTACTGTCGAATCGTGGTTGGTCAGAAGCTGCGAATCGCGCACAGTCGCAATCCCGAAATCGATCAGCTTGACCGAATCCGAGCCGTCCAGGTTCGGCTGCAGCATGACATTTTCGGGCTTCAGATCGCGGTGATAAACGCCTTTGTCGTGAGCGGCCGTCAGCGCGTGCCCGATTTGGCGGATGATGTTAGCCGCCCGCTGGAGGTCGGCTCCCTGATTGCCGACGATCGATCGCAGCGTCCGCCCTTCGACATACTGCATTACCAGGAATGGAAACCCATTGGAGGTTTCGCCTTCATCGAGTAACGTAACCACGCCGGGGTGATCGATTCGGGCCAGTGCTTCCATTTCGGACCGGAACTTCTTGCGAGACCATCCGCTGCCGTTCGAGGCCGCGAGGAGGACCTTGATGACCACCCGTTTCGACAAGAGGCGGCGATCTTCCGCCAGGAAAACCTCTCCGAACCCGCCCTTACCAAGGCGCTGTGTGACGAGGTATCGATCGTTGAGAACCGCGCCAATCTCAATCGTGTCGCCCGGCAACCTGGGTAACGGCTGGGTACCAGTAGCCAGTTGAGTTAAGTCTTGGCTGGAGTCGCTTTCCGTTGACATGGGGTATTACCCCCTGAACGAGATAGGCATCACTTATTCTAGCTTGAGACAAAAAGACGGTACCACGTGGCCGCGCGGAGATTGCCAGGACTCAGTTTGCGTTGACAGCGCCGCGGAATTTTGAAAGGTGGAAAGAAGATCCCAAACAATATCTTGCAAGCCGACTGCAGCCGATTATGATACACTGTGCTTCTTAGGAGCGGAACTAAAGATGAAATCGACAGTAATAATGACTCTCGGATTAGGTGCTCTGTTCGCGGTTTCATCGCAGGCGGCGACCATCCAAATCAGTTTTACCAATCTGGCGCCGCGGGGTGGTACCTGGATCATGCGCCCCTGGGTTGGATTTCACGATGGTAACTACCAGACCTTCACGGTCGGCCAACCGGCGCTGGAAGGTGTTCGCCACATCGCGGAAGACGGCTTAGTGGGCGACGCGAACAACACATTGCCCCCACCTGATGGCTGCCCGTATGCTGGTGGGACGTGCCAGTTCCAGTCGTTTCCTCAATATCCGAACCACGGGCCGGAGGCCTCCATTGGCAACCCCACTGCCCCCGGTCAAACCATTTCCCGCACCTTTAGTGTCGATTCGACCGATCCAAAGAACCGGTTCCTCAGCTATTTGGTGATGATAGTTCCCAGCAACGACGCGTTTTTCGGAACGGATTCCGCGCATCCCCTCCAGCTTTTCGATAGCAGCGGAAATTTTCTAGGGCCCAGGTCGATAACGGTCTTCGGTTCCGACATTCTTGACGCCGGTACTGAGGCAAATACCGAAAGCCAAAGCGATACCGCCTTCTTCGGTCAAACTGTGGCTGGCACTGGTACTCACCCGGATCCGGCGGGCTCGACGATCCATAAGCATCCCGGGTACATACCGAACGGGCCGATTCTAACAGGGAGCACCACTTTTCTTGGAACGACCTACACTTTTCAAAACGCCAACTTTACCCAGGCCGGCTATCAGATTGCCCAGGTGAACATCAGTCTGGTGCAGGCGGTGCCTGAGCCCGCTACGTTCGCGACACTCGGACTCGGCGCCTTCGCCCTGCTCTGCTTTCGCAAGTTCCAACGGAAACGCACCGCCTGACATCACGCTAGTGCTGCTTGCGATTGGGCGGATGAATATCTATGCACAGCACGAATAACCACACCGCTTCCGCCGACATTACGCCCAGTGGTCGCGCCCCCCGAGTGCGCACCGGTGCTCAGCCGGTCACCGGTGCGACGCGGAGCGAGTTGCAGAAAGCCTCGTGCGTCGTAGCCGATATGCGTTCCGGTGGCTGTCGTCTGTTCCAGCTAAGAGACTTGAGAACGCAATAGGAAGATCCAGAGCTTCATAGCTCGATTCTCGGCGATGTGAGCTCCGTTCGAGAGCGGATACCCCACGATTGGGCCGTCTTATCATTCCATCATATTCAGCTGGCCTTGAACATTGCCATGATAAACGACGTCAATGCCCGGATAGAGGCCCTTATCATCCACCTCGGCATAATGCGGGACCTGATGGCGGAGGGTGATGGCGGTGCTGCGGGAAGGGATCGAACCAAGGGTCTGTTCTGCGCGTTGCACGGCGACTCATCGGAAGCTGACCGCCGCCTTGCCCGCGCGGTCCCCCTGTTTCCACACTACTAACGGTTGCCAGGAATCCTCAAACAGCTTTGCCGCTGTCTTCCCAAGTACGATCTTTCTATCTTGAATACGGCAGGCGGCCTGCACCGGAGGCTTTTAGAGCCGCTTACCCAAGCGCAGCAGCAATGCCGGGAATAGCACTACATCGCACAGCATTCCGGTCAGAGCGGTAGCCGCGATTAACAATCCGAAGTAAGTGGTGGGCCGAAACGGGGCAAAAATAAACACGCCAAAGCCCACTCCAAAAGACATGCTTGTCATC
>JAYTFO010000529.1:0-7319 GCA_043734305.1 Acidobacteriota bacterium
ATCCAAGCTCTGGGAAGTGGACCAAGCTATCCGACAATCGCTGGAACTGGACTAGACACATTTCCTCACTTCGCCTCGCCCTTAAACCCCGCCCGCCGCTGCTGACTATACCGCCGCAACGCGCCCTCAATAATCGGATACGCCTCCGCCGCCGGACGAATTTCGTCCACCTCGACGCTCTTGCCTTCCAGCTGTTTGTAATCCTGAAAAAAACGCCGCAGCATGATCAACCGGTGCGGTGGAATCTGAGCGGCTTCGTGATACGGATTGAATTCCGGATCCTCAGTCGCCACGGCGATGATCTTGTGATCCTGTTTGCCGGAATCAATCATGGTCATCAAGCCGATGGCGCGCGCATAAATAATCGTCAGCGGCACCACGGTTTCCTGGCACAGTACGAGCACGTCGAGCGGATCGTCGTCTTCGGCCAAAGTCTGCGGAATGAATCCGTAGTTCGCCGGATAGTACACCGCCGAATACAGAATCCGATCGAGCTTGATCAGCCCGCTAGTCTTGTCGAGTTCATATTTCACACTCGACCCAAATGGAATCTCAATGACGGTGTTGAATTCCTGCGGCAGCTTGCCGCCCGGTGTAACGTCGTGCCAGGGATGAATCATCCGACTATTCTAAATCCTAAGGAAGTTCTGTACGCCTTTTGCAGTCCTCTGTGTACACTCTGTGCCCCCTGTGTCTGCCGTGGTTCACGCTCTTTGTCGGGAATTGGCAACTGGCCCCTGGCGAACTGCCCTGATGTCACCTTGACCCCCATCCAGCGCCGCGCGTAAAGTTTTTAGTAAGCTGTCAGTGCAAGCAGGTTCTACTGAGAACTGAGAACCGGGAACTGAGAACTGGGGACCAATGTCGAGCGAAGCCAGCAAGTATCTGAAATTTGGCGCGGTTACCGTGCTGATTGTGCTCTCCCTGGGCTATCTCGCCTACACCGGCGTGCAGGACAGTAAGAGTTACTACGTCACCATCAAGGAACTGCAAGGCATGGGTGACGGCGCGTACTCGAAGCGCCTGCGCGTAGCCGGAAACGTAGTCCCCGGCTCCATCAAGCGCTCCGGAACCCGCGTCGACTTCCAGCTGAAGGAACAGGATCTGACACTAGCCGTCTCCTACACCGGCACAGAAGCTCCGCCCGACACGTTCAAAGACGACTCGCAAGCCCTGGCCGACGGCAGCTACGGACGCGACGGCGTCTTCCACGCCAAACAACTGCAAGCTAAGTGCGCGTCGAAATATGCGCCGAAACCTGGCGAAGCTCCCGCCGCGCAACCCGCCAAGAGCATGAGCTAGAATTGCAGTGGTCAAAGGTCAGATTGGAGAGGTAAAGAATCTCCGGGTAGGCTCACCTCTGCAATCTGACCTCTAACCTCGGACCTTAGACAACGCTTGACTGACACTCATATCCATTCCTCGCCCGTCGTCACCGTCTCCAACCTCGTCAAGCAATTTGGCCGCTTCGCTGCCCTGCGCGGCGTGACCGCGGAATTCTCCGCCGGAAAACTCTACGCGATCCTCGGCGACAACGGAGCCGGCAAGACCACGCTGCTCCGCACTCTCGCCGGACTCAACCATCCCACCAGCGGCCAGGTCACCATCCTCGGCTCGCAAAAATTTCACGACATCTGCCACCAGGTCGGATACATGGCGCACCCGTCCCTGCTCTACGACGAAATGAGCGGTCTGGAGAATCTGGAATATTTCGCGCGCCTCTACGGCATCGCGGACCGTTCCCGCTGCGCCGACGCAATTCGCGCCGTCCACCTCGATCCCACTCTCGCTCGCCCCGTCGGCCAATATTCGCAGGGCATGCGCCAAAGAATGTCGCTCGCTCGCGCCCTGCTCAACGATCCCAAAATTCTGCTGCTTGACGAACCGTTCTCCAACGTCGACATACACTCCGCCACCGAGATGGTACGACTGCTGGCGAGCACTCGCGATCAGGGGAAGACCATCTTCGTCGTAACCCATCAAGCTGCGCTGCTCGAATCCGCCGCCGACGAATTCATCTGGATGGAAGCCGGCCAGATCGTCGCCCGCACCCGCGACCTCAAGCCGCCGGAAGGAGCCCGCTAGTGCCCGCCCCCACCGGCATCACCCGCGCCACGCTTGCGAAAGACCTCCGCCTGGAGTGGCGCTCCAAAGACGCCATCAACTCCATGCTGTTTTTTTCGCTGCTGGTGGTCGTCGTGTTCAGCTTTTCCTTCGACCCCAACGCCGAAGAATCCCGTCAGATCGCCGGCGGCCTGATCTGGGTCGCGTTTCTGTTCGCTGCGGTAGTTGCGCTGAATCAAACCTGGGCCCGCGAAATTCGCAATCAGGTACTGGACGCCTACCGCGTCTCGCCCGCCCCCGCCAATTCCCTGTTCCTCGCCAAGGCCATCGGAAACTTCATCTTCGTCAGCGTGCTCGAAGCGCTGATGACTCCGCTGTTCATCGTCTTCTATCAATTGCGGGCGCTCGGTCCCGCCTGGCAACTCCCGATCGTCGCCGCTCTAGGCACGTGGGCACTGGTTGTAAACGGAACATTCTTCGCCGCCATGTCGCTACGGACGCGCAGCCGCGAAATCATGCTGCCCCTACTATTGTTTCCGATTTCGATCCCGGCTCTCCTCGCCATGGTGCAGGCCACCACCGCCATCCTGACCGGCGAGAACAACGCCCGCGTCTGGATCGCATTGCTTCTCAGCTACGACTTGGTGTTTACTAGCGCGTGTCTGCTTTTATTTGAAACTGTGTTGAACGCGGAGTGAATCGGCTGCGAGCTACGAGCTTCGAGCCACGAGCGAACCGGTTGCTCGAAGCTCGTAGCTCGTAGCGGTTTCCATATGAAGAAGACCTTCCCCATCCTCGGCATCTTCACCGCGCTTCTGCTCAGCTATGCGCTCCATCTGGCGCTGGTGGTTGCGCCCACCGAACAGACCATGGGCGACGTCCAGCGCATTTTCTACTATCACGTACCGTCCGCCTGGACCGCGTTCATCCTGTTCACGATTAACTTCGTGGCCTCGATTGTCTATCTCGCGAACCGCAAGCAAGCCGCCGACGTTGTAGCTCTGGTCTGCGCCGAAGTGGGCGTAGTCTTCTGCACCATCGTGCTCGTCACCGGACCCATCTGGGCGCGCCCGGTCTGGGGCATCTGGTGGACATGGGACATGCGGCTTACCTCGACTCTGGTCCTGTGGCTGATCTACGTGAGCTATCTGATCCTGCGGCGCTTTTCCTCCGGCGGACAAACCCCCTTACTCGCCGCCACGCTGTCTGTGTTCGGCGCTCTGTGCGTGCCGTTCGTATATTTCTCCATCTGGTTTTTCCGGACGCAACATCCCCAACCCGTAATCGGCGGCGGCGGATCCATCGATCCCCGCATGATGCACGTCCTGCTCATCAACTGGCTGGCCTTTTCCTGCTTCGCCTTTCTAGTGTGCTGGTCGCGCTACCGCCTGGAGAAACTTCAGCGTGAATTGGATGAAGCTCACGCCCTGCAATCGTTATCCGCACCCCGGAGCGCCCGATGAACGGATACCTGATCGCCGCCTACGCCGCCACCTGGATCATCCACATCGCCTATCTCGCCACGCTCGTATCCCGCTACTCTCGCCTGAAGCGCGAAATCGACGACCTGAAGAAAAACTTGTAGCGCCGGCATCTTGCCGGCTGTCGTGGCGGCGTCTCGCCGCCACTATTCATCAGTGATCCGCGCGGAGAGACAGGTCGCGCGCCGCATCGACTCCCCTCGCATGTGGGGGCGAGGTCGCCCCCACGACAGCCGCCGGGACGGCGGCGCTACGGACAAGATTCGGGCTCAGGCATCGCCCATAAAGTAATTGAGAACGGTCACGGCACCATATGTAGACTGGAACTACCATGCCCATGAAGAACCCGCCCCATCCTGGAGACTTCATTCGGACCGAGATCATCCAACCCGCAGGCTTGTCCGTCACCGCCGCCGCACAAGCTCGCAGAGTCTCTAGGCCCGCCCTGTCCAGCCTCCTCAATGGCAAAGCCGACTTGTCAGGAGACATGGCGCTCCGCATCGAAAAAGCCTTTGGCGTAAAAATGGATACGCTCATGCGAATGCAGGCCTCCTACGACATCGCCCAGACTCGGAAACGCGAGAAGCTGATTCAGGTCCGGCGAATTCAGCAACCAGCCGACCTTCACGCTTGAATAAGCTCTCAGCTCTCAAAGGCTCATGAGAGCTGAGAACTTAGAGCTGAGAGCTTAAGAGCAACCATTCCTCCCGCCCGCGCTTCTCACTAAAGCGGTCTCAAAACTCCCGGGCTCGGCTTGACAGCGTATCTCCCGGATGTAAAAGTATTTGTTTGCTTTAACCCCAGTTCTGGTGACAGGTACGCATCCGCTTTCTCAGGGCGTCGAGCCCCAGCGGTGTTTGTGTGCCGTTCTCGCTTCACCCCATGAAATTGGGCTATTGGAGGAGTTTTCGTGAATCGGAATTACCGTGCTTCAAGTCTCAACTCGCAAGCGTCAGGATTTCAGCATTCGGTCGGAGGATCAGTGACAGGTAGGCGACTGGCAATTATTTTTTTCGCGGCGACAATCGTAGCCGCCACAGGTTCCTTTTTCCATTTCCGCTCGGCCAAGACCGCAGCCATCGTCAAGAACTTGGCCGCTGCCAGCCAGCGCTCCGTGTCTCCGGTGTCGCTGCCCATGTTCTTTGAAGCCAACCAGGGCCAGACCGATCCCAGCGTCAAATTCCTGTCTCGCGGTCACGGTTACAGCCTGTTCCTGACGTCGGACGAAGCCGTGCTAAGACTGCGGCAGTCAGCAGCCAGCACTCAGCAATCAGCGAGTGCGGTAATCCGCATGCGCCTGGACGGAGCCAACTCCGCCGCCCGCGTCTCCGGCGCCGAACTTCTTGCCGGTAAGAGCAACTACTTCATCGGCAACGATCCTGCGAAGTGGCATAAAAATATCCCGCAGTACGCGCGCGTGAACTACGAGTCTGTCTATCCCGGCGTCGACCTCACCTACTACGGCAGCCAGGGACAGCTCGAATACGACTTCCGCGTCGCCCCCGGCGCCGATCCCAACCAGATCGCATTGACCTTCGACGGCGCGTCCACCCGGCTAGACGCGGGCGACCTGGTGCTCGCGACCAGCCACGGCGACGTCCGCTTTCACGCCCCCACCATCTATCAGCCGGACGGTCACGCCAAGAAAGCCGTGGCCGGCAGCTTCCGTCAACTCGCCGACAACAAGATTGGCTTCCAGATCGGCAACTACGACCACAGCCGCGAACTGGTCATTGATCCCAGCATGAGCTATTTCACCTATCTGGGTGGAAGCGGCACGGAAACGAACGCGCAAGTTGCGGTCGACTCCAGCTTGAATATTTATCTGGCTGGCACGACGGATTCCGCGGATTTCCCACACACCATTGGTGCGTTAACCGGCGCGAGAAATGTCTTTGTTGCCAAGCTCAACACAACCATCCAGTTGCCCCAATCGCAACTGGTCTACTCTACTTACATCGGGGGAACTGGCGCCGATGATACGGCGGCCGTCGCCGTCGATAATGGCGGCCAGGTCTTTGTCGCTGGGAGCACTACCTCCACCAACTTTCCAACAACTGCCAGCAATGCATTCCAAGCCGCCCCTGCCGGCCCGGGCACGCATGGCTTTCTAACCAAGCTGAATTCCACCGGAGTTCCGTCTTACTCCACCTATTTGTCCGGGACGAATCTCAGCGGCAGCACGATCGACCTGGTCACGGGCCTGGCCATCGATACCCGAGGCAACGCATTCGTCACCGGAACCACCACCTCCAAAGATATTGCGACCGGATTCCCCTCGACTCCAAGCGCCTACCAGAAGCTGCCCCTTGCGGACACCCAGTTTTTCGCCAGCAAGATCAACACGCTGGCTGCCGGCGCCTCAAGCATGGCCTACTCCACCTACTTCGGAGGCGTGAATCCCCCCTCGCCGACTCTTACCGGCGGAGGCATCGCCATCGATAACGGCGGCAATATGTACATCACGGGTACGACCAATTCCATTTTCGACCCGAACGCCGACATCAACCCCAATTTGCCGCGCACCAATTTCCCGATTCTCAACGCGCAACAGGGTTGCCTCGATCAAGCTCCGTCGGTCACCGCCTGCGACGTGAACCAGACCGCGCTCGACGCCTTTGCAGCCAAGATCAATCCCAACCGCGCCGGCACCGTTGGATTGGTCTATTCCACCTATCTCGGCGGCTCTGCGGACGATGGTGGCATCGGCATCGCGGTCGACTCGGCGGGTAACGCTTATGTCACAGGCCAGACTCTCTCCGGAGACTGGACACCACCCACGAGCCCCACTCCTTTCCAACCCGCTTTTGCCGGTGGCGTGAACCTCCATGATGCCTTCATCGCCAAGATTGGCAACCCAACGCAAACTAGCCCAATCTACCCGCTGACCTACTTCACGTACCTTGGTGGCACCGGCGACGATATCGGCCAGGCGATTGCGGTCGATTCGGTCGGAAGCGCGCATGTCACAGGCACCACCGGTTCGCCAGACTTACCCGTGACACCCGGGCTGCCTCAGCAGTCCGGTCATGGTAACCTGACCGACGCTTTCGTCGGGCAAATCATCACTTCTCAAAACGGACGAGCCGCCGGCGATTACCTCGTCTACCTGGGTGGCAACGGAACCGACACTGGACTCAGCATCGCGGTTGATGCCGACGACGCCGCCTACGTCGCGGGCGAAACCCAATCGTCGGACTTCCCCAGACCCACCTCGCCACCTGCGCCAGCGCCGTTCCAATCGAACCTCGGGGGCGGACAGGACGCGTTTGTCGCCCGCATCGGTGCCATCAGCGGCTTTACTGAATCTGCCCCACCCACCGTCAGTCCCAACCCGGCCTCGGTCGGCAATGACGTGACCTTTACCTACACCTTAGTAAACAACGGACCGGATCCCGCTTCCCGGGTAACTTTTTTGGCTACTTTCACTTCCCCCGGTGTGACCTTTAAGTCCGCGACTTCCTCACCCGGAGTGTGCGTTAACGTTTTGGCGAACATCGGTTGCGATGTGGGATCGGTCCCGGTGAATGGAACAGTGCAGATAACCATCGTCCTGACTCCTTTAACCGGAACGCAGTTTGTCACTGTCATCAACCCCACACTAACGGCAAACGGCGGCATCCCCGTACCTGTTGTCCCAAATGTTCCCGCCGTTCCCGTCACTGACTTCTCGATCGGCGTTGCGCCCACTTCGGTGACCATCAATGCCGGAGAGAGCACCAGTTTCGTCGCGACCCTCAGTCCCGTTGCCAATGGGGGTGCGGGCACTTACGC
>JAYTFO010000530.1:0-19216 GCA_043734305.1 Acidobacteriota bacterium
TTTTCGGTGCGGAGCTCGTCGCCCCGTCCCTCGAGTTCCACAGCCGAAGCGCCCGGAGCCGGAGGTTCCGCCCGCCGCATCGGAAGAGGACCTACCTGCACCATCTCGGTGTTTTGTGAAAATGCCAGTGAAGTCAACAGGAGCGACAGGAGTACAACAAAAAGCGAGGCGAAGCGTTTCCAGGAAAGCATGATGGACCTTCCCTTACGATTACTGTGGTTTCGTACTCTTATCCTCAGGCTTAGACGGCGGAGCAGTGTTTTTGTCATGGGAGCCGTCGTCGCCTTTGAATGCGTCCGCGATCTTACCGAAGAAGCTGCGCTTCTTTTTCGCAGCATCCCCTTCACCTTGGACACCACCGGCCGCCTCCGGGTTCCCGCCCGGCGGAGGTAACGCCTTCTCCGAGTTTCCACCAAAGATACGGGAGAAGAATCCTTGCGTCGCGCCATTCTGATCGCAAGTATCGTGCGGCTCCGTCCCCGCCACAAAGGCGATCGTATAAGTGTCCGGACAAGAAGGAGTTGCCAGCCGATTCGTGACCTTGTCGAGTTGTACTTCCACCACCCCTTCAGGCTGTCTGAAGGGCTGAACGTCGGCATATTGCGGCAACGCGATCGCCTTCTTCATAAACTCCGCCCAGATCGGCGCCGCCGTCTGCGCCCCACTCAGGCGCAAGTCACTGTAGTCGTCGTATCCCACCCATATGATGCAGAGCAGGTTTGACGTGTATCCCGCGAACCATCCATCGTGCGAACTGCCCGTCTTGCCTGCCGCCGGAGCCGTGAAGCCGCTGGTGCGTACGACACTGGCTGTTCCGAAGGTCATCACTGCTTCCATCATGTTGGTCATGACGTAGGCAATTCGCGGATCCAGTACCTGCTTTCGATCCGTGGCGAAGTTCATCACCACATCGCCCTGCGCATTGCGCACCGAGTTCACAAAAATAGGCGACAGCCGCACTCCGCCATTCGCGAACGACGTATATGCCGCCGTCATGTCCACCGGAGTCGCGTCGTAAGCGCCCAACGCCATCGCCGGAGTCGCCTTCACCGACGCGATGCCCGCCGTCTTCGCCAGGTCCGCCACTTTGTCGTAACCCACTTCTTCCGCCAGTTTTACGGTCGCGTTGTTGAGGGAGTGCGCCAGCGCATATCGTAGCGCGACGTCCCCGTGATACTCCTCTTTGTAGTTGCGCGGTTCGTAAATCTGATCGCCATAGGAAAAAGTCGAAGCCTGATCCGGAACCACCGACGCCGGAGTCAAAATCGTCGATGACCCATCAATCGCCGTATTCATCGCCGCCGCATATACGAACGGCTTAAAAATAGATCCTGTCGGCCGCTTCGCCAGCGCGTGATTCAACTGGCTCATCCCGTAATTGCGTCCGCCCACCAGCGCCTTGATTTCTCCCGTATGCGGATCCATCGCCACCAGCGCCACCTGTGCCTGCGGACCCGGAGTCACCGTGGTCTCGAACTTATTCTTGCCGACCTTCACCTTCTTCGTCCGCATCTTGGTGATCTGATCGTCCACCAGCTTGATGCCCGTTTCCACCGCCTGCGCCGCCGCTCGCTGCAAATCCGGATCAAGCGCCGTATAGATGCGATACGACTGATCGTTCATCTCGCGCTCGTTCAGTTTGCCGATCACCGCATCCCGCACCATATCGACGTAGTACGGAGCGTCGCTAGCTTCCACATTCGGCGGAGCCAGTTTCAGCGGCGCGGCTTTCGCCTTGTCCGCCTGTTCGCGAGTGATTGCGCGTGTCTCCACCATCGACTCGATCACCGTATTCCGCCGCTCCAAAGCCCGCTCCGGATGCCGGTACGGCGACAAATAACTCGGCGCCTGGATCAATCCCGCCAGCAGCGCCGCTTCCGGCAGTGTCACGTCCTTCAGATCCTTGTTGAAATACGATTTCGCGCCCTCGGCAAATCCCGAGATTGTAAACGATCCACGCTGTCCCAGGTCGACGCGATTCGCATAGAACTCAAGAATCTGCTGCTTGGAGAACTTCTGTTCCATCTGCACAGCGATCAGCATTTCGATCAACTTGCGCTTGAACGTTTTTTCCGGCGAAAGAAAAAACGCCCGCGAAAGTTGCATCGTGATCGTCGATCCGCCCTGCTGATGGCGCTGGTGCGTGAAGTCCACCCACGCCGCTTCCGCCAGCCGGAAAAAGTTGACTCCGCCATGCTGGAAGAAGCGCCGGTCTTCAATCGAGATCACCGCGTCCACCATCATCTTGGGGATGTTGTCGTACGTTACCAGCGAACGCTTCGATCGCTGTCCCGCGTCAAACAGAGAAGTAACCAGTTGCGGCTCGAGTTCGTACGCTGCAAGGTCGCCGGCGGAACGGCTGTGGATTGCGGAAACTCTTCCATCGGCAACCGTGATCGTCGCCGGCTCCGGACTGTGATAGGACTCTGGCCCCGGCAACACCTCAAGCAGGTTGCCCTTGACGTGATAGCTGCCCAGCAGCGATTCGCCGTCTTTCTCGGTGTATCCGGCGCGCCGAAGTTCCCCGGCAATATCGTGGATGGTAAACGTCGATCCCACCCGCACCACCCGCGGCCCCGCATAAATCTTCGCCGAACTCGCAAATACCGGATCACGAAACCGCTGCTCGATGATGCGGTCGTATTTCACCCACCAGTAGGAAAAGAAACCCACCACCAGCAGCGAAAGTGTCAAGAACGCAATCAACGCCGCTCGGAGAATAGGATCGCCCGGCAGCCAGCCCTTTCGGCCCTTAGCCCCGCGCCCCGCATTCGGAATTTTCACTTTGATAGCCACAAGTCGATGATTACGGATGCATTCTTCCGTCCGAATCGAATGTCGGTTGGAATGGCATCACCCGCTTGATTCTAAACCAGAAGCGGACAGCTCTTGTGATTTGATGCGTGTCAATGCATAGACGGGGTGTGGGAGGCTATCGCACTTGCTTTTGGGTGGCGCAGCGGTTTACCGCTGCGATAAGTGCACTTTTTCGTCGGGGGCTTTAGAGACTGCGTGAGAACTCGTTTTACCCAACTTCGGTGGACTAAAACCGCAGGACAGCACGCCCCGGAGGGGCGGCCGAACTTAGCCCAGCGCTTCAGCGCTGGGTGAGGTGGGAGAGTGATTTGAGTCCCGGAGGGACGACCGATGTTCTCACGCACACTCTTTAGCCCCTGGGGTCCGGATGCGGATTTTTTAAGCAAACTGTTGAGCCGCCGCGCTAGACGCCGTTCGCATGGGAACAGCTTTCCTCAGCTTAGACCTCTAGCGCCACTCTTCTCCAACCGGCGCAACCTTCAACTCAATCTTCTGCCGTGATCCCTCTTCGACCTTCACCGACAAGCCATTCGATTCCTGAGATTTGAGAAAGGCGTCGTCGTTGTACAGACCATCATCCAGATCCTGCCAGGCGAATACCGCGTAGCTGCCGGGCGCAAGTCCGCGAATCGTGAAATGCCCATTCTGATCGGTCGTGCCTGCACGATAACGTTCTGTGACTTTGCGATACTTTTCCTCAGGAACGGCCACCACCGCAACGTTAGACGCCGGTTTGTCGTTGTCCTGCACCGCGCCTTCCAGCACGCCACCTTGGGGACTGACCACTACTTCCAATGAAGTCTGGCCCGTCAAGCGAAAGCTCCCGTCGGTGTTGCTGGCGCCGATCCTGACGTATTTCAGAAACAGGTCTGGATCGTCGTCGCCATTGAACTGTGCGGTGTATGTCCCCGGCATCACACTGGTCCACTGAAAATTGCCGAAGCGGTCCAGTCGCGCCGAAGAAGCGGCTCCAGCGCCGGAGGCCGAGTCGTCGTCATCCACGGCGCGCAGATACACCGTACATTGCATGAGGTCCTTTGGAACACGCGCGTCGAAGCGAACGATTCCGGACACGGTGAACGGCGGTACCGGAGTGAGCTTGAGGCCTTCGACATCCGCCGCCACCACCGATACCCTTTCGCGGGCACTCAAGATCTGTCCTTCGGCGCCGGTAAATACCGTGATCGCATACGATCCCGGCGCAACTCCCCGAATCTCAAACTGCCCGTCCGGCGAGACATCGGCTCCGTTCATGGTCTGGCCCATTCCCTTGGAGATCAGCTGCACCATGGGCTTCTGGCTGGCAGGAATGCCGGTGACCCTCCCACGAACGCGATAGGACCGCGACGGCACCAGCGAGAAGTTCACGGGCATCTCATCGCCCGCGCGAAGGTCGATGGCTGAGGCTTGTGCGAAGTCGGTACTACCCGGATAGTAGGTCGTCAGGTAGTTGACATCGAGTTTGCCGGTTGTGTCAGGCGGGTCCTTGGTGTGAACGAAATTCCGAAGGTCGGGTGGCGGGACGACAGCAACGAAGTACTGGCCTGGGAAGAGGCCTGAAAACCGATATTCTCCCAAGTCATTGGAGCGCTCTTCGCCAGCAAGCTCGGGACCACGAGACTTGCCCGGGCGCCTCCTGAGAAGCGAAACTCCAAAGCCACTGAGCGGATCGCCGTCTCCATCCACCACGCGGCCAGTGATCACGGACGCCGGCAGCATTTGAAAAAAAAGATCGCTTATCTCCTGTCCCGACCGCACACTCAGGATTGCTCCTTCGGTGCGGCGCCCACGGAGGTTGATCGCATGAAACCCGGTCTTTTCCAACAGGAATCGGTATCGCCCCGGCTGGACTTTCTCAATGCGAAAGCGTCCTTCGGAATCGGTGTCGGCAGTGTAGTTCCCGCCCTGCTTCTGGTCTTCGGCGATAACATGCAGCAGAACTTTTCTAAGCGGCTGGCTGCCCGGTTCCTTGACGACGGTGCCCGCAAGCGTGGCGAGTTTGGGATCGCCCTCAGCCGCAGCGCGAAATGAGAACCCCAACAGCAGGAAACAGGCGATGATCCGGAAGCGCCACACTACCCAAAGACCTGCGCGAAGACCTGATGTTGAATTTGATTTTGGGTGGCGCAGCGGTTCACCGCTGCGACATAGCCTTCTCTTGACTCCGGCTTCAGCCGCCGAGGTCCGGGAGTCGCGGGGAAGATGTCTCGTCGGCAACTTTGGCGCTCCCAAGTCAAATGCGGAATGCAACCGTCGAATCGCGGTGCGTTACAACTGGCCCTCAGGGGCTGAAGCGCTCACAGGAAAGCGCCTCATCGCAGCGCGGAAGCGCTGCGCCACCCAAAATCGTTACGCCAATCAATTCAGGAAATACTGCCGATACAACGTATCCCGCTGCGCCGGACGGAACCCCGCATCGCGGATGATCCGCCGCAACTCTTCCTCGGTGGTGCAGTTCGTCACACCCGCGGCTCGCACCACGTTTTCCTCGATCATCACCGAGCCGACGTCATTGCCGCCAAAGCGCAGTCCCATCTGGCAGACTTTCAATCCCTGCGTCACCCAACTCGATTGCACATTTAGAAAGTTCGTCAGATACAGGCGTGAAATTGCCAGCACCTTCAGATACTCCACCGCCGTCGCTTCTTCCCACTTCCGTCCGCCGAGCGCGGTGTTCTGCGGCTGAAAGCTCCACGGGATGAACGCCGTGAATCCGCCCGTCTCTTCCTGCAGTTCGTACAACCGCTGAAAATGATTGACGCGATGCTCCGCCGATTCGCCGACGCCAAACATCATCGTCGCAGTCGTGCGCATCCCCAGTTGATGCGCCGTCCGATGCACCAGCAGCCAGTCCTCGGTCAGGCACTTGAGCCGCGCAATCCGATGGCGAACTTCATCATCAAGAATTTCCGCGCCGCCGCCGGGGATGGAATCGAGCCCCGCATCGCGCAGCCGCACAATCGTGTCGCGCACATTGAGGGAGCTGTATTCCGCAATGGCCAGAATCTCCGACGCCGAGTAGCAATGCAGATGAATCTTCGGGAAGCGCTGCTTGATCCCACTCAGCATCTGCTCGTGCCATTCAATCTTCAGATCCGGATGCAGTCCGCCCTGCATCAGCACGCCCGTACCGCCCAGTTCTACCGTCTCTTGAATTTTGTCGTAAATGGTTTCGAAATCGAGGATGTAGCCTTCCTTCGAGGCCGGCCCCTTCAACGGACGATAGAACGCACAGAACGTGCAGTACTCCGTGCAGAAATTTGTGTAATTAATATTGCGGTCGATGATGTAAGTCACCGTCCCCTCAGGATGAATCCGGCGGCGCACCGCATCCGCCTCCATACCGATGCCGATCAGATCATCGGACTGAAACATCTCCAGCGCCTGCTGTTTGGTCAGGGACATAGTGGGATCACAAGTGCCAGCCCCAATTCTAGCGGAACCCGCCCACGGTTCCAAACAGCCCGCAAAGTGGGATGGTGGGCCCGTTCATATTGAGACAGCCGCATGGCGCGGCATACTGGTGGCCCTCAGGGAGTCCTATCGAGCAGCAGAGGGTGGAAAGTGCGACCTAAATGAACCGCGTTTTGCGTATTGCTAGCGGACCAGCTGTTTTCCTAATGGCAGGCTTCTGTAGCGTGTCGCTAGTCCTAAATGTCACCCTTGGCGAGCGCCCACTGCCCAGTTTCGCTTACGGCGTTCTGCTACCGATTCTCGCTTGTATTGTCCTGTTTTTTTCATTTGCGGGTGCCTATCTCCTGATCCGTGATGCTAAAAACTCGAAGTAGCCCATTGCCCAGTGTTGCTATTGCAGCAGCGATGACAGCGTGCGGAAGAACCGAGCCGGTGTCGCGATCCGCAGGCCGGTTCGCTCTGCCACAGCAGCGTTGAAGTGCTTGGTGTTATGCGTGAGCAGCCAGTCCGGCTTGCTGGCCATGGCGGAGAGCAAGACGGGCACATCGGCCTCATGACGGATGAGGTTTCTGCTGGAACGCACCAGGCTCGCGGTCGGATAAGCCACAAGTTCTGGACTGGTCAACCGGATCAGGCGCTGATAGTCGTCCAGCAGTTGCTTGGCTTCCGGAAGCGTCAGGCGATCGGAGTGCAGTAGTAAATTTTCTTCCACTTCATCTCGGACCGCTTCCGCCAGCACCAACCGGCAAACTTTGGCGGCACACAGCGAAAGCACAGCTTTGTCCAGACCCCAGGGGGAAACGATTCCGCCGGTCAGAACGTTGGAATCCAGAAACAGCCGGATTCGGCTACGACTTTTCATCTCGGGCGACGTGCGATTCGGTGGCTAGAAACCTTCGAGCCGTAACGGCGTTGGAAAACGCGTTTTCGCGCCGCAGGCAAACTCGCCAGCATCTCTTTGGCACAAATTCCTGCCCCTGCAAGCGCCGTACTCACACGTTCGCAAAGGCGCTCGAAACGCTGTTGCTGGGGTAACAGAATCAGGCCGTCGCCCAGGCGTAGGACTGCAAACGGAGCGCCCGTCCCCAGCCCCAGATCTTCGCGGAACTGTTTCGGGACGGTGAGTTGACCCTTCTCACCGATCCTTGTGGTCGTCAGGTATTTGAGAGGAGCTTCGTGGCTCGACATGAATTGGCCTCGGTAGGAATATCCTACCTCACTCATAGCCGGTGCGCCAGTTACCCTCCAGGGCAGCGCGGGATCGCTGCACGCAGCCTAGCGCAAGCTCGATTCATGCTAGTTAGTTAAGGATGGGACGCAACACTAGGGGGCAAGCCGACGTGCCTGCGAAGTGCCGCTCGTACGCTGTGAGCGTTTGTACTGGAACAGTCCGTACAACCCGCCCAACACCGAGAACGCGATCAGCGCAAACAGTACGGGCCAGTAATAGCGCGCAAAAAACTTCACGATATGCCGCCCGTAGTGCGCCCCCAGATACCCAAGGATCGTAAATCGAATCCCGCGCCCTACGGCTAGCGCAGTCAGAAATTTCCGCGTGGGATATTGCATCGCGCCGGCGGCGAGAAGGATGGGCACGATGGGAAACGGAGGCGGCAGGATTGCGGAGATCGCGACCGACGCAAACCCCCAACGTTCAAAAATCGCGTACACCTTGTTTACGCGTTTCTGCGAAAGCCTCCGCTCCAGAGTCTCCTTGCCTCCTTTGCGTGCCATGCGGTATGTGAGATAGCCGCCAAGAACGGCTCCCGCTGTCGCCATCATCGCGTAGTACAACCACATGTCGGGATGGTGGGCGGCGAGCAGGATGGTGGCGACGTCCGTGCTGCCCGGCATCGGGATCAGTGAGTTGTCCGCCACGCCAAGCAAAATCAGGCCGGGGCCGCCGAGATGGATCAGCCATCGCAGAGCACTCTTCTTCGACGCAAGCAGGACGATCGCAGGCAATGGCATCTATTCCATTGGAGCAGAAAACACGGCTGCCAGGTGCGCAAGATCAGAGCACGAGCACTCGATGATGAACGGCGCCGCTCATTTTGCCAAAGAATCGCGAGCCGCAGGCTACCCGTGGGTGGGCGTGGTCGAACAGAATCAACCATCGCATCCTGCCACTCGCGGAAAAACTACGGCCCCACCGTGCTCTGCACTTTGTTATTCACGCCCGTAATAGCACACAGCACTTTACCGCCGCTCAGCGCCGTGCAACTGGGATTCCCGATGGCTGTCCCACCTATCTTTGCAAAGCCAAGCCAGCTGCTTCCATTGAACTGGTCGGCGTACAACGCGCCGTCCACGACCGCAATGGCTCCGCAAACGACTAGCTTTGTGCCGTTGGCAGTGCAGCTATTTTTGGAAGCGATGAAGCCTCCGCCGATGCTACTCCAAGCGCTCCATTGCGCAGGATTCCAGGCGGTGCCATTGAAAAGGCTCCCGAACATGCTCGTGTCGGTTCCTCGTCCGTAACACACGACCGTATTATTGACTCCGAAATTCGAGCAGGTTGGCCCCGCAGTGGCGAGTCCAGCAATATTGATGAACCCGTCCCAGGCCGTCGCGTTGAAGCGGTTGACGATCACTTTGCTGGTCGTGTCGAGCATCGCACAGACTACTCGTCCGGCATCGTCGCTGGCGCAAGAAGGAGCCGTGGTGCTCGAAGCCGCCTGACTGTCAAACGCACTCCAGGCCGTGCCGCTGAACACGCTGGACGTGAGTCCACCGCTGGCACTGCGGCCCGCGCACAAGACGCGCCCCCCACCAAGGGTGGTGCAACTTGGGCCCGTCGCCAGTTGTGCCTTCAACTTGACTTCCACGCTCCACGCCGCGCCGTCGAACACCGTAGCCACCATCCCGCCATTGGTGGCGCGCGCCGCGCAAATTACTTTGCCATTTCCGTCTGGAGCGCAGCTCGGACCCGACGTGACGACACCCGCCAGCTTCTGCCAGCCTGCCCACGCCGTCCCATCAAATTGGTTCACCAACAGAGTATTCGCAAAACTCGTAGCGGCGCAGATAGCCTTTCCGCCAGAAAGAGGCGCACAGGAGGGATCGGAATTCACCGTGTTGCTCCCCAGGGAGACGAACGAACCCCATGCCGCCATGGCGGGTCGCACTTGTACTAGCAGGCAGAGCAGAACCAGGAAAAAAGTCAATCGTACTTTCATTGCGTAGATTCTCCTTGCTAAGAGTTGATTTCTGGCACTGGTGAGAAACTGGGGGAAACGACCGTCAGACGCGGGTTTCAGAGCCCACCACTGTTGGACGACATTGTAGCTGGAAGTGCAAAGAATCTCGAATCAATTGAAATCAAGATTTTCGTGGAGCGGTTTAGGTGTATCCAAAGAGCGCCGAAAGTCGTCTAGGCGAATCGCAGCCCCGGCCCCGCGGGTAGCGCCCCAAATTCCGCTCCGTACCGATAGAACAGTTCCAGTCCCTCCAAACACGGCGGGTCGAGATAGTAATGGATATTGTGAGTCAGGTACGCACGGATGATCTCGACGGGCAAGCCGAGCCGCGGGCCCCATTGTTGGACAGTCGCCTCAAGATTCTTGGGCGCCAGCCCGTGGTCGCGCGACTTCCTGAAAGCATTCCCGATGGCCACCAGGTCCCGTCCCGCTAGCGCCTGCCTCCGAATTGCCCAGAACGCGAACACAAACGACTTGCCCGTGCGCGCAATCCATTCTTCCGCGAGGTCGAGCGTGACATACCGCGTGCGATCCACCTGCAGCGCCGGATCTCCAATCAACAAGGCAGCGTCGCACTTCGCAAGCATTGCCTCAAGATCCGGAGCCAACGCGACATACTCGCGCGCTCCCCCCAGCCACTTCGCAAACAGAATTTTGGTCAGCGCCACCGAGGTCATCGAGGAAGTATCAAGCGCAACCGTCCGCACTTGTTCGATCGGCAATTTGCTTACCAGCAGAATGGACCGCACCGCCCGCCGCGCCGCAATCGCCACGTCCGGAACAATGACCAGATCGGAGATCGTCGTGTAAGCGGCCGCTGGGATAATGCCGATATCGGTTGTCCCCGCGCACAAGGCCTGGGCGCAGGCCGAAGGGAGTGTGTAGGCAATATCGAAATCGGCGCCCGCCTCTCCGTGCTCAAAATCCCACAGCAGAGGGGCCGTGTTGAGATAGGAAATCGCCGAAATCTTCAACCGGCTCATTGGTTTACGAATTCTAACAAATATGGTGTACGGGCGTCACAGACAGCCCCTTGCGCGGACGATAGAGTCCCTGCACTATGTCGAGCCCTGTCCTCAAGCTGCCCCAATCTCAATCGCAACCGGCTGCCTACTGGCTGGCCCTGGCCTTGACGCCGGGTCTTGGCCCCACCCGCATACGAAAACTGGTGGAGCATTTCGGCACCGCGGAACGCGTATTCCAGGCCAGCCTTACCGAACTCGAAGCGACCGGGATGCCGGTGGTTTCGGCGCAGTCGCTCGCCACCGGCAAGTCGATGGAACTGGCCCAGCAGGAAATTGCCAAGGTGGCCGGATGCGGCGCAAAGATCATCGCGCTCGACGATCCCGCTTACCCCGGTCGCCTGAAAGAAATCTACGATCCGCCGGTCGTGCTCTTCGTCCGCGGCAGCGTCGAAGTCCTTTCCGCTCCCGGCATCGCCATGGTGGGCACGCGTCATCCCACACCCTACGGGCTGGGTATGGCTGAGCGCCTGTCGAAAGATCTGGCCGCGCGCGGCCTCGTCATCATCAGCGGCATGGCGCGTGGCGTGGATACCGCGTCCCATCGCGGGGCAATTTCAGTCGCCGGGAAGACGGTCGCCGTATTCGGGACCGGCATCGACGTGATGTATCCCAAAGAAAACTCGCGGCTCGCCGAACAAATATTGACGCTCGGCGGCGCGCTCATTTCCGAATTCCCAGTCGGCACGTTTGCCGCTCCGCAGAATTTTCCCATCCGCAACCGCATCATCAGCGGCATGTCGGCCGGCGTACTGGTGGTGGAAGCCGCCGAATACAGCGGAACCCGTATTACCGCGCGCTGTGCTCTCGAACAAGACCGCGACGTCTACGCCGTCCCCGGCAACGTCACCAACAAAGGCTCATGGGGGCCCAACACTCTAATCAAGCAGGGTGCCAAACTCGTCGCGACCTGGGAAGACGTTTGGGAAGAGCTACCTACAGACGTCCAGGACAAGCTCGATTCGGCCCGCACTGAATCCTCTCTCCCCGAAACCGCATCTCTATTCCCCGACGACGACACTTCGCCCCACGAACGGAAAATCATGCGCCTGCTGAAATCCGATGAATCCACCCACATCGACTTCATCGTGGAAACACTGGAAAACGAAGTGTCGTCCTCTGAAATTTTCGCCGCGCTGTTCGAACTGGAGCTAAATGGGAAGATCAGGCAGATGCCGGGGAAGAATTTTGTAAAAAGCTTTTAGCTGCTTTGAGCTACGAGCTACGGGCTGCGAGCAACCCGGAACGCTTCCTGTTCCGGCAGGTGTCGACGAAATGTCCATGAATTGAAGGAGCACTAATGAAAGATTTTAAAGACTTGCGAGTATGGTCAAAGTCCCATTCGCTGACAATCGGCGTTTACAAAGCGACCCGAACATTTCCAAGGGAAGAGTTGTTCGGGTTAACCTCACAGATCAGGCGCTCGGTATCGTCGATTGGTGCCAACATCGCGGAGGGATCTGGGCGTAGGTCCGACGGGGAACTGACACGCTTCCTGCACATTGCACGTGGCTCGGCTGCAGAGCTTGAGTATCACCTGTTGCTTGCGCACGATCTTGAGTTGCTCTCCGACATCACGTACGTCGCCCTTGCCAAGCAGACGGACGAAGTGCAGGGCATGCTGACCTCTCTGATTCAGCAGGTTCAGCCAGTCCAGTTTGTCAAGAAAACTGCAGCCCGGTAGCGTCTTTACACGCTCAAAGCTCGTGGCTCGAAGCTCGCAGCATTGCTCGCACGTTTCGCGCAATTTGCCAAATCATGCTAGTTTCAAGTAAATACCTAGACTGAGGAAACATTGTCCAAAGGACTCGTCATCGTCGAATCGCCTGCCAAGGCGAAAACAATTCAGAAGTATCTAGGCAAGGGTTTCACCGTGGACGCCTCGTTCGGCCACGTGAAAGACCTGCCCAAGAGCAGTCTCGGTGTGGACGTCGAGAACGACTTCGAAACGGAATATGTCGTCATCCCCGGAAAAGAAAAAGTCCTGGCCAGGCTGAAGAAGCTGGCGGCCTCCGCCGACATGATCTACCTCGCGCCCGATCCGGACCGCGAAGGCGAAGCCATCGCCGCTCATCTCGCGTTCGAGCTCGGAGACGGCGCTGGCAAGAAAAAGAAGAAAGGCAAGGTCAGCAAGAAAGACAAAGCCGCAGCCGAAGAACACCCCGACGGCGCGAACATCCGCCGCGTCACGTTCAACGAAATCACGCAGAAAGCCGTGAAGGCCGCGTTCGAAAATCCCCGCGACATCGATCGCAACCTGGTTGACGCCCAGCAGGCCCGCCGCGTCCTCGACCGCCTTGTGGGCTACCAGGTCTCTCCACTTTTGTGGGACAAAGTCCGTCGCGGTATTTCCGCCGGCCGCGTGCAGACGGTCGCCCTGCGCCTGATCGTCGACCGCGAGCGCGAGATCAAGGCCTTCGAAAAGAAAGAATATTGGACCATCGACGCCCATCTCGCCGCCGACAAGCCCCCCGCCTTCGATGCCCGCTTTGTGGGCAAAGGCGACGAGAGAGTTGAAGTCACCAACGGCGAGGATGCCGAAAAAATCCGTGCCGCCCTCGCAACCTCCGACTGGCTGGTTCGCTCGGTCGAGAAAAAAGAGCGGCGCCGCAACGCCACTCCGCCCTTTACCACCAGCAAGCTGCAACAGGATTCCTCGCGCAAGCTTCGCTTCAGCGTCAAGCGCACCATGATGATTGCTCAGCGCCTCTATGAAGGCATCGAACTGGGCGATGAGGGACTGGTCGGCCTCATCACTTACATGCGTACCGATTCGACCCGCATTTCGGCGGATGCCATCATCGAGTTGCGAGAGTATATTGCGGAACAATTTGGCCCGCAATACATCCCCGAATCGCCGAACACATATAAGGAGAAGAAGGAAGCGCAAGCCGCGCACGAAGCCATTCGTCCCACGTCGGCCATGCGCCATCCCGACACCGTCAAGCAGTATCTCCAGGAAGATGAATTCAAGGTGTACAAGCTCATCTGGCAGCGCTTCGTTGCTTCGCAGATGAATCCGGCCGTCTTCGACCAGACCTCCGTCGACATCGACGCCAAATCAGCCAGCGAAACTTTCTGGTTCCGCGTCACCGGGTCCGTCATGAAGTTCGACGGCTTCCTCAAAGTCTACGAAGAGTCCAAGGACAACAAGGACGAAGAAGACGAAGAGCTAAAACACAAGCTGCCGCCGCTCGAAGCTGGCCAGAAACTGACCTTGAAAGAATTGAAACCCGAGCAGCATTTCACCGAGCCGCCTCCGCGCTACAACGAAGCCTCACTGGTGAAAGAGCTTGAAGAGCGCGGCATCGGACGCCCATCCACCTACGCGACCATTCTGAGCACGATTCAGGAGCGCCAGTACGCGCAGAAAATTGGCGGCAAGTTTTCTCCGACCGAGATTGGCCTGGTCGTCACCGACCTGCTGGTCGAAAACTTCAAGGACATTTTCGACTTCCAATACACCGCCCGCCTGGAAGAAGAGCTCGACGAAATTGAAGAAGGCAAAGAAACGTGGACCGATACGCTTGCCGAGTTCTACAAAAAATTCGCCAAGGATCTCAAATACGCCGAGAAGCACATGGAAAACATCAAGCGTATGGAGAAGCCGACGGACGAAAAGTGCGAACTCTGCGGCTCGCCGCTGGTCATCAAGTGGGGCAAGCACGGCTCGTTCTACGCGTGCAGCACCTACGATAAGGAAAATCCCGAAAGCTGCAAGTTCACCAAAGAAAATCCGATCAACCTGCCCGATCTCGACTCAGCCGACTTGCAGGAAACCGCGCAGGAAGAGTACTGCGAGAACTGCGGCCGCGTGATGGTGCTGAAGCGCGGGCGCTTCGGCCAGTTCATGGCGTGCACGGGATATCCCGATTGCAAAACCACGCGCCGCCTCGATCAAGGCAAGCGCGTGCCGGATATTCCGCTCGACGAAAAGTGTCCCGAGTGCAGCCGCAACATGATCATCCGCCACGGCCGCTTCGGCGAGTTCACTTCGTGCAGCGGATATCCCGAATGCAAGTACGTGAAGCAAAACTTTATTGGCGTGAAGTGTCCGGATTGTAAAGAAGGCGAACTGGTTGAAAAGCGTGCCCGCAAAGGCAACACCTTCTACGGATGTGCGAAGTACCCGAAGTGCAAATTTACTTCGGCGGCCAAGCCCATCCCGGAAAAGTGTCCCGATTGCGGCCACGAATTCCTGGTCGAACGCCTCCGCAAAGACGGCCCAGTAATCGCATGCCCGAACAAAGAATGCGACTACGAGCGCGAGGTAGTCGGCGCGCCGCAGGCCGGATAGGTTTTCGTAGCGCCGGCGTCCCGCCGGCTGTCGTGGGGGCGTCCCGCCCCCACAGGCGAGGGCAAGGTTCTCTCGCGCCAGCCCGCAGGGTGTCTGCGCCACTTTAGAAAAAATCGCAAACATATAAGAGGACAATTCCAATGCCCAAAAAAGCAACCGCCCACGACGCCCAGGTAGTCATGCGACTCTACGATCTCCGCCGCGAAGCGGAACTCCGCAAAGCACGGCACTGGTTCACCGCTGAATTCTGGCCCAACAGCGCCGACGATGTCCTGAAAGTCGCCACCACTTTTCCCAGCCAGGAAAACGCCTGGTTGCGCCAGGTAGGTGGCTATTGGGATATGGCGACTGCACTGGTGCTGCATGGAGCCGTCAACGAACAGCTTTTCCTTGAGCCCGGCATCAGCGGCGAGATGTCGTTTATCTTCGCCAAGATTTATCCGTTCCTGAAAGAGATTCGCGAGAAGATGAACAACCCCGACGCTTGGGCAAATATCGAGAAGGTCGCCACCCGATCGAAAGTCGCCCGCAAGCGATTGGATCGCATGATTGCCACTCAGGCTCAGTTGCGCAAGACCATGGCGGAAAAGCAAGGCGCAAAATCCGCCAAGTGAACGCCATCTCATAGATGCTTTTCGGGAGGGCACGGCTAGCCGTGCCGCCAGAAGTCGCTAAATAGTCGGGCTTTAGCCCCACCAGGATGCCGCGTTCCACTTTCTCGGTTCATTTCGAGGACAGCTTCCAGATAACGGAAGCGAGGGCATCGCGCCGTTTTCCTTCGCCAGCTTCTGCTATCCTAACTTGCTGTGCGGATGCTGTGGTGGTTTCTCATCCTCGGAGCTAGTGCGGTGGTGGTAGTGGTCGTAGGGATGTTTCTCTATGTGCAGGTGCGGCATCAAATGAAGCGCCCCGCCAGCACACCGCAACTACCACTCGACGATCAGGGCCAACCTCCGTCAGAGGTCTGACAGAAGCCTCATTGGCGGTGATCTGCCACGATTAAGGATTGCACCATGTCAAAAATAGCAACCCAGGTACTCGAACGACCGGGCAGGGCCGTCGAATGGGCCCAGCAGGCTGGTATAGTGATCGGCGCCAGCCTGTTTGTCGCGCTGTGCGCGCGCGTCGCAGTGCCCCTGCCTTTCACGCCAGTTCCGTTGACGGTGCAGAACTTTGGCGTGTTGCTAGTAGGATTGCTGTTGGGATCGCGACGTGGCTTCGCTGCACTTGCACTTTATCTGATCGAAGGCGCGTCCGGTCTGCCAGTTTTTAGTCCGATTGGTCCGGTTGGAATCGCGAGACTTCTCGGCCCCACCGGCGGTTTCCTTATGGCATATCCCCTGGTTGCGTTTGTAACAGGATGGATCCACGAACACTCGTCAAGACGTTTCGCATCCGCCGCAGTGGCTGGCGTCGCAGGCGAAGTAGTTTTATTCGCTGGCGGTTTAGGATGGTTATTCGCGCTGACTCACTCGATTTCGCAAGCCATCAAGTGGGGACTGTACGCGTTTGTTTTTGCGGAAGTTATCAAGACCCTGATGGCCGCCGCCCTCGCCGACCGCTGGAACAGAAAGCAAGAGCTAAAAGCTAAAAGCTGACCTATGACAACCGTATCCGCTCCCGTTCGCGACATCGCCGTGGCTCACAGCCCCGACTCCGACGACGCCTTCATGTTCTACGGCCTCGCCACCAACAAAGTCCGCGTGCCCGGACTGCGTTTCACGCATACATTGTGCGACATCGAAACCCTGAACCAGAAAGCCCAGGAAGGCGTCTACGACGTGACCGCAGTTTCGTTTCACGCCTATCCCTACATTCAGGATCACTACGCCCTCATGGCCTGTGGCGGCAGCGTAGGCGACGGCTATGGCCCGATGATCGTCTCGCCCCGCCCCTTCACCCAGACCGAGATCAAGAAGATCAAGATAGCCGTGCCCGGCAAACTAACCACCGCCTACCTCGCGCTGAAGCTCTTTGCCCCCGGCATTGAAACCGAAGTCGTCCCCTTCGACCAGATCATTCCGCAGGTACTTGAAGGTAAGTACGAAGCCGGACTTATTATCCACGAAGGCCAACTGAGTTACTCGAAAGCCGGACTCCAGCGGGTAGTTGACTTAGGCAAGTGGTGGCAGAAAGTAACTGGCCTGCCTTTGCCGTTAGGTGGCAATGCCATCCGTCGCTCGCTCGGCGCTGAAACGATGGCCAGTGTGACCCAGGCCTTGCGCGATAGCATCCAGTACGCCCTCGACCACCGCGAAGAAGCTCTCTCCTACGCCATGCAATTTGCCCGCGACCTAGACGCCCAACTCGCCGACAAATTTGTCGGCATGTACGTCAACGAACGCACCCTAGACTACGGCGACGATGGCCGGGAAGCCGTCCGGCGCTTGCTGGACATGGGACACAAGGCGGGGATTATTCCGCAGACGCCAAGAGTAGAGTGGGTTTAGGACGAAGCGCTGCCGGCGACAGAAACGTAACCGATTTCAAGAAGTTCCGACGTTAGTGCCTCAAGAGATGTTTCGGGGTTCAGTTTCCTCACTAGGTTCTCTGTAATCGGAGCGTGATCGTAAATCGCGGTCAATACTTCGAGCGAAACATCCTTTTCAAAATAGTCCTTAGCGAATTTTACGTACAGCTCCGGGCCGCCACACAAAAGCGACAACTGCTCTTCCGAACCATCACTGCTCTCGTCGCCGTCTGGGTATGCTATCTTGCCTACGCTCCACGACGGATCGTTGCGCTGACGCCAGATGCAAAACGTCGTATCAGATATCTCAAAAGAGGGTTCCTTTAGGAATTGTTCGAAAACCGGAGGAACGTTATCGAAGAGCTGCGGCCAAAGCGATTGGTCGTCTCGAGCCCACGGACTCATCGCGCTCTCATGATCGAACCCCTTCATAATCGCCCCCGAAGCGTTGAAAAGAATGTACAGTTCATCGCCTGATCCATTCTTTCTTGATGCCATCATTTCGTCGGCGCCCCACTTTGCGTTAAACGAGTAGTACCGATACTGCCAGTCGGGACTCATGATGGCATCAAGAACCGCGAGGGACTGACCCTTCCGCTGCAATAAATCCAAGTCCGGTATCGCTGACAATCTGTTTCGATTAACCATTGAGTCCTCACTTGCGGTACTCTAATTGATTTTATCGACTCGCTCTGACTCAACGCCGGCGACTATACGTCTCAGAAGTCATCTTAACTTCCGAGTGGCTCTGTCCCCTCACTCAGAATCTTCACATATCGCGAATACGCAAACAACCGGTGGCGTCGCCTTCCAGTCGTCTCCTTGGCGATGCCCAGCCGTACCAGATGATTCAGGGCGGCGGTCACCGTAGGCACCGAGAGTTTCAGCGCTTCAGCAGCAGCGCCGATCCCTATCAGTGGCTTCTTCTGCATGAGCTCATGAACGCGCAGCGCCGAAGCGGAAGGACGCCCAAGTTTCTCGATACGCTCACGATCTTTCGCAAAAAAAGTGAGGATTCGTTTCGCGGTTTCGGCTGCGTCCTGCGCCGTCACGGCTGTTCCTTCCAGGAAAAAATCCAGCCATTTCTCCCAAGCGCCTTCGGTTCGAACGCGTTGCAAGAGGTCGTAATAACGTTCGCGATTGGCTTTGAAGTACAGGCTGAGATATAGGAGCGGTTCGCGCAACACGCCCTTCGAACAAAGCAGCAGCGTGATCAACAGACGTCCAAGACGCCCGTTGCCGTCCAGAAAGGGATGGATCGACTCAAACTGTACATGCACCAGTCCCGCTTCCACCAGAACCGGCAACTTGTGTTTCTCGTCATGCAGAAAGCGTTCGAACTTGTCGAGACATCCCATCAACCGCTCCGGCGGAGGCGGAACAAAAGCGGCGTTGCCCGGACGGCTTCCGCCGATCCAGTTCTGGGTTCGTCGGAAGTCCCCAGGGGTCTTGTTCACCCCTCGCCCGCCCCGTAAGAGAATCTCGTGAATCTCGCGAATCAGCCGTAACGACAGAGGAAAGCCTCCCGCTAGCCGCCGCAACCCGTGCTGCATCGCTGCCACGTAGTTGGAGACTTCTTCCACGTCATGCAGCGGCACGCTCGGTTCCGCAGAATTCTCATACAGCAGGAGATCGGAAAAAGACGACTTCGTCCCCTCAATCTGAGAAGACAGCAGCGCCTCTTTCCGAACGTACGAGTAGAGAAAGAGTTTGCTGTCAGGGAGCAAAGTCGTCAGCCCGTCGAGCTGTCCTAGCGCTTTGTTGGCTTGGTCGAGGAGCGAGTGTAGGTTTACTAAATCAAGAGGTGGGTCGGGAGGAAGCGCAGGCGGAATAAAGGCCCGTACCGACTCTCCAGCCACGGTGGTGGTGACGTAGGAGCCAAGTCGAGACGAATACCCATCGCGTCGCGGCACGCAGGATTATCCTTTAATAAGAAATTTCGTTATTAAAGGATAACGCGTTATGCTTTAATAAGCAACAGTGCTAGAAAAGGCGC
>JAYTFO010000531.1:0-6771 GCA_043734305.1 Acidobacteriota bacterium
CTGCGCTTGGGGGGAGAAGCGCAGGCGCGCGTCCCGATGCCGAGCAGGAGAAGCGGATCAAGCAACTGGAGCGGGCGCTGGGCCGATCGCACTTGCAGATCGAGATCTTAAAAAACGTATTGGGCGAGTGAGCTGCGGCCAAGCGCATTCGTCGGCACGGGAATTCGTGGCCCAGGGAAACGAAGCGAAGCTGGTGGCCGAGACGCTGGAAATCAGCCGGTCGAGCCTCTCCTATCGGCGTCAACCGCGGGCTAGTCGTGCGGATCGCTCGCACGACCAGGAGATCATCCCGGCTTGCGGCGAGAAGCCGGCATAATGGCTGTTAACAATGGTTACTTCCGGGTTGCCCGTCACCCTGGGAGCAATCGGGCAAGGTGTCAGGATTGGCCACATCTCCGGTTTGCCGACTGCACGGCCAAATTGGAACAAAGCAGGTGTACATGGGCGCGGGCATTGGTCAAAGTCCTGGAGACGGTCAATTCTTTTTCACCTGTGCGTTCCAGTTCAAAGCCAGCGTTAAAGGTGGGGCCGTGGTCTCTAGCGAAAATCAACCGCATCCAGCTTGTTTTGAACACAGTGCGGGCCAGGCCAATCACTGCCGTTAGCCCGGCACTCTTGCGAATCGGTGGTGGGCGTTCCATGAACGCCCACGCACCGGAAGGTCGCTTTTCCCGACTTGCTGCCGGGCTACTCCGGATCGGAGGGATTGTTAAACAGCACGGTCAACTTAATGCTGCCGTGCCCGAACTGCGGGAAATTGGCCTTGGTGGGATCACCCGGATCCAGGCTCGATGCCGTATCGTCCGGTGGGAACAGGATCAGCGAATTGAGAAACGTTTGCAGTTCGATTTGCTCATGGCTCTTGAGCGTAGCGTAAGCGTCGCGGGAGGATTGCGCTTCGCCGCCATGCCGCAGGATCACGTCGTGCAGTGTCATGCTGCGGCCATCGTGGCCATACGGCCCGGTAGATCCTACACCCCAAAGCGGACGGGTCAGGAACTGAGTCTGCAGAGTGCCATCCCAGTTGCGCTCGTAAAATTTGGGGCCGAGGTCGTGGCGCTTCAGGTCCGACAGAAAATCCTGTACGACAAACGAATTGCCGAGGGGCAGCTTCAAGTGCGGTTGGCCACTGCCATCGTCCACTTCGCGAAAGAGTGGAGTGGCCGTTGCAAAGAGGCTGTTGAAGATGCCGTTCGTGGGGTCGTAAGCCGTCTCGAGGTCGGCCACGCGGCGGTCATGGTTGATGGTCAGGTTGGTGACGTGGCACGATGTGCAGCCGAGATGTTGAAAAACTTTCCGACCGTGATCCGCGCTGGCGGTGAGCTCGCCATGGCCGGGTTTGAAGTAGTTCAAGAGATAGAACTCGAGGTGATCCACTATCGCCGGATCGATCTCATTTCCATTTTGCTCATCGGGCGCAGGCGGGGCGCTGATCTTGTCTTTCGAGCCATCGAGCACCATGCCGGCCGGGGTCACAACGCGGCCTCCGGCACTGGCGGCGAGCAAATCGGGATCGCTTGAGGCTTCCAGTCCCATTTCGTTGTGCAGTGCACCGACCACGAACTCGCGGATTGAAATCGTGCTGCCCTCGGCGAAGAATGGCTTCACCCGCAAATCCGAATCGACGCCCTCGATCTTCGTGCTGTCCACCGAGCCATCTGGATTCCCGGTGATTGTGCCGTAATGGACGCCTTTGCTGATCAGTTTCAGAGTAATCGGATGCTTCCTCTGGCGGGCCATGGCGACGGCTAGATCGCGGGTGGCGCGAAGGTCCGTGCTGATTTCATCGGCTAGCATTTCTTTGAGCCCCAGACCGAACAGATGTCCGGCGTCGCGACTGTCGGGACGGGTCACTACATTTCCGCCTACGCCCCCCGATCCTCGCGGACGCCCGTGGCAGAGCGCGCAACTGTCGGACAATCCCGCTCCGATGGCAATATCGTTGTTGATATCCCCGACGCCGTCTTTCTCGTTGGCGCCCTGTCCCTGAAGGCGGGTGAACTTCCTCTGGAAGAGTTGTCGTCCACGCCGGATGGAACGGAAGGGGTCGCGGTTGATCAGGTAGAGCGACGCTCCGGCCGTATTGACATCGCCGCGCCCCGCACCAATCTCATCCAGCAGCGACTTGTTGATGCCTGCTTTGGCGGTGTTTGGAGCTTGCGTGTTGTCGATCATTTGAGCTTGCGCCACCATTCCAGCGAGCAAAACGGCGACACTGGTTAAACTCAGAACTCTCCCTCGCATCTGCACAATTGTCTCCTTCTCGAAATGTTGATGATTCGTTCAAAACGACCGACCAGATGGGAAGTCAATAGCTGACGATAGGGCGCACGCATTGTGCTGGAATACTCTCTCTGCGTCAATGAAGAAGTGCGTCATGAAGAAGTGCGTCTGTGTAATTGGCCTACATACGGCTAAACGAAAACCGGGGAGGTAAAACACGACAGTTGGGGATTGCTACGGGCCACCTCAAGTCTTATTTCTGAGTGGCAAGCGTCCCCCTTCGACAAGCAAACCCCTACTCATGGTGTAAATCCGTCGGTATCCGTTAAGCAATTCCCGGCATCGTTGATTTTGGAAGCCATAATGCCGGCTGCGGTCGGTCCGTTCCACCACCCAGCGCCATCGCCCCATAACGATTGAAACTTATGACCCCTTCCTAATTGAATCTCTCGGACCCGTTAAGACAATCATGGGCTGAAATTTGATTATCTGATCTCAGGCTCACATACTCACAACAGCCCAAAGATGGGCCAGCCCCCAACCTCTGCCGTGGTCGTACCCGAAACCCAGCAGCAAAGGGTGGGGCCAGCCCGCCCTCGAGTGCCACGGGTCATTTCACTTCGACTTTCATGCGCATCCAAGGATGAATGCAGCACTGAAAACGATGTTCACCTTTCGACAGATTCGTGACCTCGACATGGCTGCCTTGAAGGATTCGAGTCTTGGCCACCGCGACTTGCGAGAAGCCGCCGGCACATTCGGGAACCGTGTCCTCTCCTGGCGCATTGAGCGGCGGTATGAAGCCGCCACCGAAGTGCGCCACCTCGGTGAAGGTGTGAGGCTCGCCGCCCTGGTCGACTATGCTAAGAGTGGTTCCTTTCTTGATGTGGAGTGTGTCAGGTTCGAAGTCCCACTTCGGGTCTGGAGTTCCAGCTTGTGCCTCTGCAAATAAGTCGGACAACGTCGTGAATGCTCCAAGCGCGACGTTCTTGCAAAAGTCAGGCCCAAGCGCGGCATTGAAGGTGGTGGGATCGCATTCGTCCAAGGCCACGACCTGTACGAGACTTGGTGGATTTGCTTGCGCCAGCGCGAGCGTCGCGCCAGCGAACATCAAGCAGCCAACGAGTAAACTGAACTTCGCTATGGTATTCATTGTCGGTGCCTCCATCGTTGTTGTTCTCTTCATAACGTCCTCGTGATTGACTTGCCAATTGCTCACGGGACGCATACTGCCGCAACCGACGTGGGTTGACCATGGCGAACGCCTTAAGATTGGCTTAATCCAAATGAATTCGTAAGCTGCTGAAAGTATTTGGTTTGTCGAGGAATGCAGCAACCGATGTAAAATAGCGGCATCGTTTTCGGCGTCTATTATGGCTTCCGACCCAGTCAAGATTGCCGACCAGATCCGGTTTGGCGAAGATTTTGAGCTGGACTTGCGTGCCTACGAACTGCGCCGTGCCGGCCGAGTCCTCAAGCTGGAGCGCATTCCCATGGAACTGTTTCTCCTCTTAATAGAAGGGAGAGGGCAGCTGGTCAGCCGAGACCAGATCATCGAACGGATTTGGGGCAAGGACGTCTTCCTCGACACCGACAACAGCATCAACGCCGCCATCCGCAAGATTCGCCAGGTACTGAAGGACGACCCGGCGCAGCCGCGCTTTGTGCAGACCATCACCGGCCGGGGATACCGGTTCATCGCGGCTGTGGTCCAGGCTAAGTGCAAGATCTCGGGCAGAGACGTAGCAGGGGAACTTGCAGCCATAAGCGACCGCCTCTCGGAGAAGCCAGTTAAGCAGGTCGAGACCCGCCCGACGAATCTTCCTGTGCAGCGAACCGGATTTGTGGGGCGGGAGAAAGAAGTAGCTGCCGCCAAAGAACTCCTGCTGCGTCAGGATGTGCGCCTAGTCACGGTCACGGGTCCAGGCGGGATCGGCAAAACGCGGCTCGCGGTGCAGGTGGCGAGTGGCCTGGTCAAGCACTTTCCAGGCGGCACTCGTTTTGTTTCGCTCTCCTCGCTAAGCGATCCGGGCTTGATCGCTTCCGTGATCGTTCAGGCGATGGGAATCCGGGAGGCTGGAGGTCGGTCGCCGCTCGAAGTCCTCAAGGAGAATTTACAAAATTCATTGCGCGCACCAATGCTGCTCCTGCTGGACAATTTCGAGCACCTGGTTCAGGCGGCTCCTACCGTGGCGGAGCTCCTGGCCACGGATCCCAATCTTAAAATCATGGTCACGAGTCGAGCAGCGCTCCACCTGTACGGAGAACATGAATTTCCGGTGCCACCACTAGCGATGCCGGATCCGCTGGCCAAGCCTCCGGTTGAGGTCCTGTCGCAGTACCCTGCGGTCGCGCTGTTCGTGCAGCGCGCCGTCGCTGTCAAGCCAGATTTTGAACTTAACCGAGAAAACGCCCCAGCGGTCACCGAGATTTGCGCCCGGTTGGATGGTCTGCCTCTCGCGATCGAGCTCGCAGCCGCCCGGATTAAAGTTCTTTCGCCCTCTTCCATGCGGACACGGCTGAGGAGCCGGTTGCAGCTATTGACGGGCGGCGCGCGGGACATGCCGCAGCGGCAGCAGACGCTTCGCGCTACCATCGATTGGAGCTACGATCTGCTGAGCGCTGCCGAGCAGAGGCTTTTCCGAAGATTATCGGTGTTCGTGGGCGGATGCACTCTGGAAGGCGCGGAAGCTGTGTGCGACACCAAGGGCGATCTCGATTTGGACCTGCTCGACGGTATGGCATCGATAGTGGACAAAAGCCTGGTGCAGCAGATCGAGCCAGCGAAGGGTGAATCGCGGTTCGGGATGCTGGAAACGATTCGCGAGTACGCTCTGGAAAAACTGGAGGCAAGCGGGGAGGAGGCCTTGACGAAACGCGCCCATGCCGCGTACTGCCTGGTGCTGGCAGAAGAAGAGACTACGGAGCAGAGCGGCGCGGAAGGGGCGGAATGGCTGGAACGCTTCGCGTTCGAACACGACAATTTTCGCGTGGGCCTTGAATGGCTGACAGAAACCGGAGATGCGGAGTGGGGCCTGCGTCTCGGCGCAGCCCTGTTTCGCTTTTGGGAGATGTGCGAGTATCTCGCCGAGGGCAGGGACAGGTTGGGCAAGTTGCTGAGGCTCGCAGGAGCGGCAGGTCCCACGAAGGCGCGGGCGCGCGTTCTTTTTGCCGCAGGCGTGCTCGCAAGCGAGCAGGGAGATTACGCCTCGGCGGATGCGCTCATCGGGGAAAGTCTAGACATCGCGCGTCAGCTGCGTGACAAGCAGGGGGCCGCTGTCTCTCTAAACGCGCTGGCGGTCATTGCTCGGGGCCGGGGTGACGTCCCAGTTGCGCGCTCTCGGTTCGAAGAAAGCCTAGTGCTATGGAGAGAATTGGGCGACCAGAAGGCTGTCGCTCGTTCTCTCAGTAACCTGGCCAATATCGTCAAATTGCAGGGTGACAATGCCCGCGCGCGCTCCCTATACGCGGAGTGTCTCTCCATCTTCCGAGGCTTGGGAGATCGGACAGGCGTCGCCTGGTCGATGAACTACCAGGGGGATGTCGCTCGCGATCAGGGTGACTCCGCAGCCGCGCGGACATTGTACGAACAGGGCTTAGCAAGTTTTCGGGAACTCGGTGACCGCTGGGGCATTGCTGGCACGCTCGCCGATCTGGGAAGCTTGGCGAGAGAACAGGGGGATTATCCCAGAGCGCACGCTCTGTACCGGGAAAGCATAAAGATTTTCCAGGAGCTGGACCATAAACGCGGAATTGCGCGCCTGCTGGAGTGTTTCGCGTGCGCAGCGGCTGGTCAACTCCAAGCAGAGCGTTCGCTTCGGCTGGCGGGCGCGGCGGCTGCGCTGCGCCAAAATATTGGCGCGCCGCTCACGTCCGCGGAACAGGCCAAACTGGAAGCCGCTCTGGATCCGCCACGGCAGGCATTGACCAACACGGTAGGAGCGACGGCCTGGGTAGAAGGTTGGGCATTGCCGGTCAAGAAAGCTATTGAAGAGGTGCTGATGCCCGAGGCTGCATCTCCCTCGTGTTAGCGCACGAGAGCCCGGACGGGCTGACGTGACGGCGAAGGAGATCCGGATGCCCCCGGAAGGTTCGGCCAGCGCTTACTCCGCGCTTGTCGGGTCGATAAGTCGGCGCACGGCGGAGACGCGATTGGCAGGAAGGCCTACGCGTCTGGCGTGTTCTTGGATGGTCGCCTCGTCCGGGGCGAGGTAGACGCAGTACACCTTATCGCCGGTTACATAGCTATGGAGCCACTGGATTTCGGGACCCATTCCCTTCAGAACGCTGACCGACTTTTGGGAGACTTCCCGCAATTGCGCGTCAGATAGATTTCCGGCTCCCGGGATTTCGCGTTCGATGACAAATTTGGGCATGGCCCCCCCCGATGTCCACAGATGCTAGCATGCAGATGGAGCGGCTTCAAGACGGCTTGGCCGAAGCTGTCGTTAGCACATGATATGTCCGGTTGAGATAGCACATGAAGTGTCCGCTTTGCGGGCGGCGAGGGTAGACCATGCGAAGCATGGATTTCTACCCGAAGGCCGC
>JAYTFO010000532.1:0-4192 GCA_043734305.1 Acidobacteriota bacterium
TGGACTTGGTTTTTGATTGCGAAACCTGCGTCGATTGCAACGATTACTACGGGGCTCATTCGCATTCTGGGGACGTTTCCGGTCTTTGCGTTTTTATCGCATCCGGTTCTGGTTCATCCCTTCACCATTACTTACGGGCAAGTAGTCGCGATCGCGGCTGCCATTCTCATTTCTTGTTTGAACTATATCGGTGTACGCAAGGCGGGAGAGTTTCAGTTTCTATTTACGCTGCTCAAGGTCGCTACGATTGTCGGGATCGTCGCCATCGGCTTCTCTTATCGCGGAGGCTCGTGGTCGAATTTTGCAACGGAGTTCATTGGCGCAAAGGGCGGGGTCGCAGGATTCTTCACTGCTCTGGTCGCGGCTCTGTGGGCTTATGACGGATGGAACGATTTGAATATGGTTGCGGGGGAGATTCGCAATCCGCAGCGCAACGTTCCGCTGGCTCTGATCTGGGGCGTGGCGACGGTGGGATTGCTCTACGTCCTGGTGAACGCGGCGGTGCAGTATGTGCTTCCGGCGGCGGCGGTGGCGGGATCGGAGCGGCCGGCGTCAGAGGCGGTCGCGCTAGTACTGGGACGGACCGGCGCGGGCCTGGTTTCCGCGGCGATGGCGATCTCCATGCTGGTGACTTTGAATGGCACGATCATGAGCGGAGCGCGCGTGCCGTTCGCGATGGCGCGCGATGGATATTTTTTCAAGGCGCTGGCTGAGGTGCATCCGCGTTTTCGCACTCCGTCGGTCGCGATTATTGCGCAGTGCGCGTTGGCCATTGCGCTGCTGCTGCTGGGAGGGAGTTTCCGGCAGTTCTTTTCGCTGGCGATCTTTGCGGAGTGGCTCTTCTATATGATCGCGGGCAGTACGGTCTTTGTGTTTCGATATCGCGATCCGCAGGCCGACCGGCCTTATCGCGTTTGGGGCTATCCCTTGGTGCCGGTGCTATTTGTAGGTGTTTCGGCGGCGCTGCTGTACTTTACCTTCAAGGACAACCTACCTAATTCGGCGTACGGTGTCCTCGCCATTCTGGCGGGAATTCCGGTGTTTTACTTCTTTGCCGGACGCAAGCGCGTTACTAAAAGGTAATCAGAGAATCGGTCGTGCGATTCGAGTGGTTACCAAAGGACAGGCGCATGCGACACGTTTACCACTGCCCCACGATCCTCTAATGTGAACTCTCCAGCCCCAAGCGCTCTCCCCAGCCTGGGTCCCCAATTTTGGAGTCATCGGCATGCCTACATACGATCGTGGATTTCGGCTCGGCCTTTTGCCCGAGAAAAAATGGAACTGGCGGACGTTCGCAGCCAGCTATGGCATGTTGTGTGCCCTCATTTTGCTGCTGGTGATTGTCAGCGTGCTGATGCCGGAAGAGCTGAAAACGAATTTGGGCTTTCACGTGACGGAACTGATCCCGCGACCTTCGCTGCGGCCAGAGCCGCTGCCGAAGCCGAAGCCGTTGCCGGTGCACGCCAAGCTGCTGAAGCCAGCGCCGGTGCCCGTGTTTGAAGCTCCGAAGCTGGTGGTGCCGAAGGAAATTCGAGCGCCCAAGCCGCATGTGCAGGAAGTGGAAGTTCCCAAAGTGGCATTGAACAATTTCGCGCCGGCCGTTCTCAAGCCGATTCCTGGGGGAGCGCGTCCGGTATTGATTCACACCGGCGATTTTGTGGGCAGTTCGGTGACGCCCACGGTGAACGCTCCGATTCAGAAAGTACAGACGGGCGGATTTGGCGATCCTAATGGACTTAAGCCGAGTGACAACAGCAAGGCGAACGCCAAGTTAGTGGCTGCCACCGCCGGTGGATTCGACATGCCGGTCGGACCGGGAAATGGAAATGGCTCGGGTGGAGCGAAGGGGATCAAGGGAACGGTGGCAAGTGCCGATTTCGGAAGTGGGATTGCCAGTCCGGGAAAAGGCGATGGCCGAAGCAGCGGCAAGGGTGTGCAAGCGTCTGGCTTTGGCGCGCAGGAAGTGGCGCAGATGAAGCCGGGCAGCCAGCGCACGCTGGACAGTGGTCCGCCGACGAATTCGGTTGAGATCCTGTTCAAGCCGAACCCGGCGTACACCGAAGAGGCACGGGGATTGAAATTGGAAGGCGAGGTGCTGCTCGAGGTCATGTTCAGCGCCAATGGACAGTTGCATGTGAACCGGGTGGTCCGGGGTCTGGGCCACGGGCTCGATGAGAACGCCATCGCAGCCGCGAACAAGATGCGTTTCAAGCCGGCGATGCGGAATGGACAGCCTTTGGACTCCACGGCCATCGTGCACGTGGTGTTTCAGCTAGCGTACTGAGAATTCTTTGGGAGATGAGAGTCATGCGCACTTCGAAATGGATGGTTCTGGCCCTGGCGGTTGTGCTGGTAACGATGACCGCGGCAGTGGCACAACAGTCGGCAGCCGCACCTGACACCCAGCCGCCCGTTTCGGCGGCACCGCAAACGCAGCCCGGGGCATCGGCGAGCCCGGCGATTAGCGCAACTCCCGCGCTGCCGCCACCGGTGGCCGCGCCCGTCACCATGGATCAGGTGGTGGATCGCGTCATCGAGCGCGAAAAGGGCCTGATTAAGATGATGGCCCCACGCACACCCGTGGTCGAAACCTATCTCCAGAACCTGATGCAGGATACGGCGCTGGGTCCGGTTCCGAGTGATGACCGCTACTTCCTCGGGCGCATGGACCTGAGCGAATCCATCGACCGCTCCGACTATCTGAAGGACAAAGAGAAAGACGAGGGCATGGAGAAGCGCCTGCTCGGCGGCTTCACCAAGAAGTTCAGGTTCCAGTACACGCCGCTGGGCTTCAGCTGGATGATCTACGCCGACCGCAACGACTTCGACCGGCAGCACTATGACTTCCGCTATGTCCGGCGCGAGTTCATGGGGGATGTCCGCACGCTGGTGTTCGACGTGACGCCCAAGAAGGATGCGGGCCGAGGGCGGTTCCTGGGCCGGATCTGGGTTGAGGATCAGGAGTTCAACATCGTCCGCCTGAACGGCACTTACGCGCACCCTTCGCGCAACACTTACTACTTCCACATGGATAGCTGGAGATTGAACCTTGTCCCCGGTTACTGGGTACCGACGTACATCTACAGCGAAGAAGGCGACTTCACGGCGGGCGCCAAGAACAAGATCGCGTTCAAGGCGCAGACCCGCTTGTGGGGATACAACCTGAAAACGGGCCCGGCCAATGACGAGTTGACGCAGATTCGCGTGGACAGCGTGAAAGACGATACGCCGGCCACACAGGATGCGTCTCCGCTGGCCGCGCAGCGCGAATGGCAGCAACAGGCTGAGGACAATGTTCTCGAACGCCTGGAGCGCTCTGGATTGCTCGCGCCCGAAGGCGAGCTCGACAAAGTCCTGCAAACCGTCGTCAACAATTTGCAGATTACCAACAATATCGAACTGCCGCGTCCGATTCGGACGCGCGTGCTGATCACGTCTCCGCTGGAAACGTTCAGCGTGGGCAACACCATTGTCATCAGCCGCGGCATGATCGACGTGCTGCCTGACGAAGCCAGCCTGGCGGCCGTGCTCTCGCATGAACTGGCGCACATCGTGCTGGGACACAACCTGGGCAGTCAATACGCTTTCAACGACCGCATGCTGTTCTCCGACGAGGGGACGTATCAGAACCTGGGCTTCAAGCACATTCCCGAAGAGGAAGCCGCCGCCGACAAGAAGGCCGTCGAGATGTTGAAGAGCTCGCCCTACGCGCAGAAGCTTGACGCTGCCGGCCTGTTCATCAAAGTCTTGCAGACGAGAGCGGTGCAACTGACCGCGCTCTTGCAGGCCCACCTCGGCAACAACATCGCCGAGAACGGCACCGTCACCCGCATGTCGCAGCTGGCTACATCGGCTCCGGCGCTGGACTGGAACAAACTTGACCAGATCGCCGCGTTGCCGCTCGGTGGACGCGTACGACTCAATGGCTGGGACGACAAAGTAGAAATGGTCAAAGCGCAGCCGGTCGCAATCACTTCGGCCCGCGACAAAATGCCGTTCGAAGTGACCCCATTTTTCCCACGTTTAACGCGTTTCGGTGCGAACACCGCACCGACCACGGCACCCGCAACCACCGCGAGCACCGCCAACGCGACTCCTAGCCCGACCAACTAAGTCGGCTCACGAGGTGAACGAAACGCAGGCCGGGACCGGAAGCAATTCCGGGTTCCCGGCCTTGTGTCTTTTGGGG
>JAYTFO010000533.1:0-12612 GCA_043734305.1 Acidobacteriota bacterium
ACAACTTCGAAGGCGACTACTCTGGATCGGGCGAGGGCTTTGACCGTCCGGATGTGGTCGGTCCGATCCGCTACGGCAAACACGCATTTGGAGTTGACCTGTCGTCGTTCCAGGTGCCATGCATGTTCGGCAACACGACAGGCCTCAAGAACGACGACGGAAGCCTGACCACCGGCGACAGCAACTGTCTAACCGGTTCGCGTCACTTCGGCAACATGGGACGCAACTCGCTGCGCGGTCCGGCCTTTAAGGAGCTGAATTTCTCGGTCTACAAGAGAACAGCTCTCACCGAGCGCGTGAATCTCCAGCTTGGGGTCGACTTCTTTAACATGTTCAATCACCCCAACTTCTCCAATCCGAACCTACCGAACTTCATTACGGATGCAGCGAACAACGGGCTTGTCCTGCCAAGCGACCCGGCAGCTGGTCGGGGCATCGGTTTCTTGCCCCTCACCGCCACTGGCGACGTAGGCATCGGCAACCCCTTCCTCGGAGGCGGCGGCCCGCGCGGAGTGCAGTTCTCGGTGAAGCTTACGTTCTAGGATCAGGTGTTAGGTCTTGGGTCTTGGGTGTTAGGTTTTGGGTCTCAGGTTTCTGGCTGACGATGTCAGCGGAAACTTGAGGCCTTTCTTTTTTTGCCTTCTACCCGGAGGTGCTAGGACGGTCATGTCCTGTGGTGTCCTTGGGAGGTCCTCTCCTAAATGCTAGTCTCGGATTGATCTCCCCCTAAATCTGATCGAGCGAGAGGGCTATGCTACGGAAAATTTCAGCGTTGCTGCTGGTGGTGATTTGTCTTTTTTCGGTTCAACAGGCCTTTGCTCACGAAGGCCATGAATCACCCGCAAAGGCGAAGAATGCCAAGACTTCCAAGGGCAAAGCCGTCCCTGTGAAGTCCATGCCGCTGACGACTTCCTCGGTCAAGGCACGCGACCTGTATCAGCGGGCGGTTCTGGACTTCGAATTGATGTACGGGGAACGGGCGCTGATCGGATGGCGCGCGGCGGCCAAGGAAGATCCACAGTTTGCGTCGGCGTTTGCGATGCTCGCGATGAATAGCCGCGATCCGGAAGAGGTTCGCAGCGCACGTGAGCATGCAAAAGAGGTGTCGGCGAAGGCGTCACCCGGCGAGAAACTTATGGTCCGCTGGGTCTCTAGCGTGCAGGAAGGGAACTTCATGGACGGGATCGCCGCCATGAACGATATGAACGCAATGTTCCCCCGCGACAAGCATCTGTATTTCCTGACCGCCAACTGGCTAATGGGAGCGCAGGGACGGGAGCAGGCGCATCATCTGCTGCATAAGGCGCTCGACATCGATCCCGAGTTTGGTGCCGCGCTGAATAATCTGGCTTATCTGCATGCCCACAACCGCGAGTTTGATGACGCCTTGCGGGACATGGATCACTATGCGGCGCTCCTGCCGAAGGAGCCCAACCCTCAGGACTCATACGGCGAAATTCTGCGCATGGCCGGACGATTCGATGCCGCGCTCGATCGTTATCGCGCGGCGCTGGCGATTGACGCCAACTTCAATACTTCGCAACTCGGGCTGGCCGACACCTACGCGTTGATGGGCGATCAGGAGCGGGCGCGCCAGGAGTACGACAAAGCAATTGCCAACGAGCCTGATCGCGCCACCCGCTTCGACGATCGGATGCAGAAGGCCATCACCTGGGTGCGGGAAAAGAACTACGTCGAAGCGGATCGCGAGTTGTGGCGGATTTCCGTGGAGGCGCACGATCAGTCCCATGAGTTGCAGGAAGCGCAGGCGCTGCGGCACATGGCGCAGTATGGTGCGGACGATCAGCAAGCCCTGGTTCGCCTGGCCGCGGCAGAAGATGCGCTTATCCACCGGCATAACCTGGCGGTTTCCGACCGGGACGAGGAAAAGGCGCGTATCCTGCGGCTGCGGGCAACGCGGCTGGTGCAGGCCGGAAAGCCCGAGGCCGCGCAGTCCGCGATCGACCAGCTTGGGAAGTTGGCGTCCGAGAACCGGGACAGCTTAATCCAGGAATGCTGGCATGGCGCCGTCGGGGAAAGGCAGGCGTCCCAGGGCAACTTCAAAGAGGCCCTTCCGGAACTGGAAGAAGACCAGGACAATCCGGAAACGCTTGCGCTCCTGGTGAGGGCTTACAAGGAGACCGGCGCGGTCGACAAGAGCCGGGCCACGGAAGACCGCTTACGGACCACGAATCTGCCCAGCCTGGAACAGGCGCTGGCTACGGGCGCAGGGCGGGAGAAGGCGACTCCGGCGCCGGAACCAGTGGCGGCACGGTAGTTTCAGTCGCAATCGGCCGCCAGACGCGGTAGACTTCCTCGGCGACCACCTCGCGACCTATGACAACCGAACGATCCGAAAGGCGCTCTGGCCGGCGAGTCCCGGTGCAAGCGCCTGTCACAGTACGAAAATCAGATGGATCCGAAACCTCGGGCCTGACCCGGGACCTCAGTTCCAACGGCATCTTCCTCTATACCGAAACCGGGATGGCAGAAGGCTCCAAGCTGGAGCTGGTCGTAATGCTGCCGCCAGATTTGGGATTGGGGCCCGGCGGATGGGCGCTCTGCCAAGCCTCGGTGGTACGGGTGGAGCAAGCCGGCGGCAAGGGCGTCGGGATCGCAGCCACGCTGGACCGGATCGACCTCCTGCCCCAACTAGGCTGAGTCTCTCAGGTAGAGACGCGGCTTGCCGCGTCTCCGTCCATACCGGATGCGCGCTCGTCAAAATCGGTCTTGTAATTGTTTTTGGGTGGCGCAGCGGTTTACCGCTGCGATGAAAGCCCCGTCTCTACCCATCGATCTTGGCAAGTCCGCACTACTTTTCTACCTCCAACAAATTTTTACCCTAGCTATTAAATATTTTTCTTTCCATTGCCTCGCGTTAGGTGCAATAATGGCGCCCCTTAGAAGAGGCTGTTGGAATTGACCGTCTTCACCAGGCAGGCTAGGTCATGTGGATTGAAAAACTCGCCCAGGGTGTGCTCCAGATGGACACGCCGATCGGCCCCAGATTTGTTCGCTTGAATTTCATACAACGCGCGTATTTGCTGTGGATGTTCCGGCACTTCCCATCGTTGCCGCACCAGGTGTTACGCCCGCGAGAACAGCGCATGATCGAACGTCTGTGCGACGAGAACGGATTCGCATCCATGCCCGGCATGGACGCCTTCGACGCGCCGGTCATTGGCCGGATCGAAAAGCAGTTCACGGTTCAGGCGGAAGTTCTGCCCATGCGCAAGCCGGTAGCTGGCGCCAAGTCCGGCGTGCGGGAGCGGGGCAGCGAAGCCGCGTCCGCATAAAACAAGAATCCCGCAGCGGCGGCTGCGGGATGCAATCCCATCATAAATTCCTGGGTCTTTGCAGTTGCTGGGAAGAGTTCGTCCGACGCAAACGAGTTCAGCGTGGTGCTTCACACGGATGCGCCGAACGAGCGCAACACGAATGCTATAATCAAAGTTTGTCCCTGCCTGGTTGTCCGCAGTGGGCGCGTAGCTCAATTGGCAGAGCAAGTGACTCTTAATCACTAGGTTGTAGGTTCGATTCCTACCGCGCTCACCATCTATCCCATAAGCCGATAGATACCCACTCGTAGTGTCACCTCAGCCTTCAAAGTGCGTCGGAGTCTCTAATGTAAGACAAAGCCTGGATCGCAGCGTGAACCTCTGCGCCACCCAAAATCCAAGGCCTAGTATCTTTGAACTATTGCCCGGTTCCATCCGCGTGGTAGCTTGACGCAATATCTAAAGGAGATGACAGCCAATGAATTTTCTGAAGCTAGGGAAGATTGCGCTTGCGATGGTAGTGGTCTTAGGCGTTGTCGCGCTTGGTAGTGAGGGAGGCAAGTCGATTACCGTGAAGGGCTTTGTGCTGGATTCGGCATGCGCCTTCACCAAAGATCTGAAGAAGCCGATCAGCGCCGAGTGTGCCATTGCCTGCGCGAAGGCCGGATCTCCATTGGTGATCCTGACAGACGACGGGACGATCTATTGGCCGATTGGCGACACGACTCCATCCAGCGGACAGAACGACAAACTGATGCCGTTCGCGGGCCACAAGGTTACGGCCAGCGGGAAGGTGTTTGCACGGGGAGGATCGAGCGCCCTGGTCATCGACAAGATCGAAGCGCAATCCGATCAAAAATAGGTCCGCCACTCAGTATCGGGATTAGGAATGACCCGTCCGAACGGGTGTGCGCATTCTACCCGAAGGTTGCACACCTAATGCCCGGATGTCCCTTTGGGATTAGCGTTTACAATTGCCATGTGAGACATTACACAACCGCACCGATGAACGGTGGCATCACATTTAAGTGTGTTTCCTGCGAGCATAGCGTCAGCACGCTGGATTTCAACACTGCCAATGGCAACCGGCGTACGCAGGCGGCAAAGGCGATGAATCAACATTCTGCCGAGTCGCATATTCCCGCCGCGCGGCCGTCTTCTCCGTCTTACTCCGATGGCCGTAACAGGTTTTGAAAACTACGCCTGCAACGGAACTCGGTGTCATGAGCGACGAAGTTGGCGTCCGCAACGCGTGAGATGGGATTGCACATGGTAGCCCCCGACAAACTTTCGCCCAGACAGGTATTGGCGGTGCGGTGTCCCGTGTGCCTGGCGATGCCCCGGGAGCAATGCAAACTCAGCACGGGGAAGCCGTGCCTCAAGACGCATCTCGACCGACGCCTGTTCGCCGCCAAGATGGTTCGCTCCGAGAATTTTGGTCAGTCGGCTGTAAGAGTTGTGAAGGAAGCCTCCAACCGTACCTGGAACATTCTTTTCTCGCATCGATAGTCTTCACCAAACAATTCAGAATCTAGTGAAGCAAATCTCCCTCCATGTAGCATAGGTGCGTGCCCAAGAAGTCAAGAACCGGCCTGGCGCGCGCGCTCTCCAAGATGGGCTATTGCTCGCGTTCGCAGGCGGCCGCTTTGATAAAGTCCGGACGTGTGACGTTGAATGGACGCCTTGTTCGCGACTCAGAAACGCTCGTGCACATGGGACGCGATCACATTCGTGTTGACGACGAGGCGGTGGAAGAGCAGCCGAAAATCTATCTTGTGATGAACAAGCCGCGCGGCCTGGTGACGACCGCGTCCGATGTAGAAGGGCGAGCGACGGTTTACGATCTGCTCAAGCCAAGCGTAGTGTCGGCGCGGCCGCGAGAGTCGGGAACTGAGTGGGTCGGTCCGGTCGGGCGGCTCGACAAGGCGAGCGAAGGGTTGCTGCTGTTCACGAACGATTCGAAGTGGGCGGCGAAGATCACGGATCCAAACAGTCGTCTGGAGAAGCGATATCACGTGCAAGTGGATTGCATCGCAGGGAACGATCTGCTGGCGCAGGTCAGGCGAGGTGTTGAGGTTGCTGGAGAACGCCTGCGTGTGAAGGCGGCGCGCGTCTTGCGGGTGGGCGGGAAAAATAGCTGGCTGGAAATTTCCCTCGACGAAGGGAAGAACCGGCACATCCGCCGTCTGCTCGAAGGGCTGGGTGTACAAGTGCTGCGGTTGGTGCGTGTTTCGATCGGGCCGCTCGAATTGGGTGTCTTGAAGAAGGGTGAGGTGCGTCCACTCACGGACGGAGAGAAGCGATTGATCGACCAGGTTCTGGATTCCGAAAGTCGATCGGCGGCCGAAAAAAACAGCAGGCGCGCACCGAGGAATGTGGGGTGAGGATGGCAACGGTGCACGCCCTATTAAGTTAAATACAGGCTAGCTCCGTGGATCACTGTCGTCAACATAAATCTTTTATATACAACATGTTACAGGACTTCCTGCGATCACTTTCTGATCTTTTCCGCAAGTGCATGCGTCACACTTCCGCGTGATCTACTTCGGCTTTGGCTTAGACGTGGGCACTGAATTTTCTGGTGCGAGGCTGCGCGCCGCAAGGTAGTCCTGGGCCATGCGAAGGACTTTGCGTTCGTTGCCGTACATCAAGTGGCGGGACGCTTCCAGCAGCGGAATCCAGAGAGCGCGTTTGACTTCGACGCGCATGGCGTCGGTGACGTCGTCGATTTCTCCCGCGGTGTAGCGCAGTAGATAGAAAGTAACAATCTTGAAAACGCGCGAACCGTCTCCCCACTTACGAACGTAAACGTATCGGGTGTCGGCGAGTTTGACGATAAGCTCCGCGACGATGCCGGTTTCCTCGAGCACCTCGCGAACAGCGGTGACGGGCGCGGTTTCGCCGGGATCGACCAAACCTTTAGGAAGGGCAAGCACCGCCGTGACGCGTTTGCGGGGTGATTTCGCAGTCGCTGGAATTTCTGTTGGAGAGCTTTCCCTTTGCGGTTCGATCAAAGCGACGTGCCACACGCCGGAGATTTCTCGAAGCACCACGCCGCCTGCTGAAATTTCCCGTACCATCTCGCCTCAAGAAAGCAATTTGTAATTGGTAATTTGCAATTGAGAAACCTGATGGGCTCCTTGCGAGCCGCTCGTTGCCGCTCGAAATTACAAATTACCAATTGCATCCTGGATCAGCTGCCAGGCCCGCTCCACGTGGCGGGCTTCGGTCTGTGTTTGTCCCACGCACAGGCGCAGCGTCAACTTGCCGTCGAGACGAGTGTGTGTGAGATAGATGTTGCCGCTCTGGTTGAGTTGGTCCATAAGTTTCTGATTGTCGTCGTCTCCCGAGCGCAGACGGAAACAGACGAGGTTGAGCGGCACGGGAGCCGCCAGTTCAAATCGCGGATCGCTTCGCACCCAGGTGGCGAATTGTTGCGCCAGCCGGACGTGCTCGCGAACATGTTGCTGCAATCCGTCGATCCCGTAGTGCCGGATCACAAACCACAGCTTGAGCGAGCGAAAGCGGCGTCCCAGAGGGATCTGCCAGTCGCGATAGTCAATCACCGCGCCCGACTCGGTGGCCTGGTTGCGAAGATACTCGGGCAGCACCGAGAGAGTCTGAATCAGATGCTTGCGATCGGCCACGTAGAAACAGTCGCAATCGAAGTTGGTGAGCATCCACTTGTGCGGGTTGAAGCAATAGCTGTCCGCGAATTCCATGCCGTCGTGCAGGTAACGAAACTCGGGGCAGAGTGCGGCGGTCCCGCTCATGGCGGAATCCACGTGCAACCAGAGATTGTGCTCCCGGCAAATCGCGCCGATCTCGCGAACCGGATCGATCGCATTCGAAGACGTTGTTCCGACCGTCGCGCAGACAAAGCAGGGAACCAGGCCCGCCTTTTTGTCGGCTTCGATCTGGCGAGCGAGAGCGTCGGGACGCAGGGCAAAGTTCTTATCTACTTCGATGGCGCGGAGGTTGTCCGATCCGAGGCCGGCGATCTTCACGGCCTTTTCTATCGACGAGTGGGTTTGCGTCGAAGCGTAGGCCACGAGGCGCCCATCGCAGCCGCGACGGTTGCTGGCAAACTCCGTGGCGCGTTCGCGGGCCGCGAGTAGCGCGCAGAGCGACGCGCTCGACGCTGTGTCATGAATCACCCCGCCGCCAGTTCTGGAGGAAAGAAACCTTTCCGGCAAGCCGAGCATGGGGACAAGCCAGTCCAGAACGTGCGTCTCAAGTTCGGTGCAGGCCGGACTGGTGGACCAAAGCATGCCCTGAATGCCGAGTCCGGTAGACAGCAGATCGCCAAGGATGGCCGGTCCCGAGGCGCCGGAAGGGAAGTACGCGAAGAAATTCGGTGACTGCCAATGCGTGATGCCAGGCAGGATGATTCGCTCAACGTCGGCAAACACGCGCTCGAACGGTTCGCCCTGTTGCGGCGGGTGCTTCGGTAACTGGGCGCGGATTTCTCCGGGCTTCACGCGTGAGAGCACCGGGAAGCGTTCTACGCGGGAATAGTAGTCGGCGATCCAATCGACCACGGCGTGGCCCTGGCGGCGGAATTCTTCGGGAGACATGTGGGTGGACATAGAATTTGTAATTTTGTAACTGGTAATTTGCAATTTAAAAAACGAAACGATCGGTACTGGCCGTTGCTCCCAACGAAAATTACAAATTACAAATTACAAATTGCCAAATTGCCCTGCCCGCTCAGTTGTCCATAAAAGACTCTCGTGTTGTATTCGAACTCCACGATCCCCTGCTGGGCGTGAACTTCAAAGATACGCCGCAGTTCGTGCATCATGGGCTGATGGTTCGGATGGCCCGCTAGCGGGGCATAGGAACTCGACAGCAGGCGCCCGGCAGCGCCGTCGAAATCGAATTGCTGGCGGAGATCGAAAGTCCCCTCTCGATAAGGCGCAGGCGCAAAAAATTCATGAATGATCGCCGTCGTGCGTTCGTGACGGACTTCGTTGTAGTCAGTGCCGTAGGTCAACAGCAGCTGCTCGTAGTCGCGCAAAAAAGCGGTAGCCTCAGTGCGGCGCTCGTTCCAGATCAGGACACACCATCCAGCGTGTTTTAAGATGCGGACGAATTCGTTCCGCGCCCGTTCTCGGTCGAACCAGTGTGCAGCCTGGGCGGCGGTGACGAAATCCACCGACGCTGCGGGCAGAGTTGTTTCTTCGGCAGTGCCTGTGATCGAAGTCAGTTTGTCGAACGACCGCAACCGTTGGTCGCCCGCCTCGCGCATCGCGGCATTGGGTTCCACCGCAAATACAGGATTCCCGTTTTCCAGCAGCAGTCGGGTGAAGGCTCCAGTGCCGGAAGCGATGTCGGCAATCACGTGCTCCGGTTGCAGTCCGCACTCGTTGCGCAGAAGTTCGAGAACCTGCGGCGGGTATCCCGGACGATAACGGATGTAGTCTTCCACTCGATCGGAAAATCGCGCGGTTGACGACGGGCTCATGTTTTTCAGTGTAACGCGTCGGCAGTGCAATCCCGCGCACGGTACAATCTTCGTTTCATGGCGAAAGCGCGAGTTCGGGGAGTGATCGAGAGTGGACTGGTCAGCGTGGGCGATCCCGCGCCCGATTTTGAGTTGCCGGCGCTCATCGGAGGCGTCCGAAAAAGCTTTCGTCTGACGGAGCATCGCGGCAAAACTGTGATGCTGGCGTTTTATCCATTTAACTGGCAGGAGGCGAGTGTTCGGCAAATGGCCGCCTACCAGGCGCAGCGCGCGCGAGTGCTGGCCAGTAATGCGGAGACGGTTGCCATCAACGTCGAATCCCTCATGAACACGACTGCATGGGAGCGGGCTCACGGCCCATTCGACTTTCCGTTGTGCAGCGATTTCTGGCCGCACGGCGCCGTCAGCAAGCGTTACGGCGTGCTACGGGAGTCCGGCAGCGGGGCGGGAGCCAGCGAGAGCGCGATCTATATAGTGAATCCGGACGGACAGGTCGTGTTCGGCAAGGCCTGTGAGCCGGATGGAGCCCCGTCGTTGGACGAGTTGTTTTCTTTGCTGCACAAGGTCTGATATTTCGGGAACGTTTTCCAGGAGTCTCATGAAACTGGTTTCGAGTGCGGTCCTCTTATTGATGCTGATCGGTGCGGGCCTCCAGGCGTCCGACGGTCACGGGAAAGACAAAGACAAAGACAAAGACCAGCCGGAAGCGGGCAGCATCACGGGGTTTCGCGATGTGGCGGGCGAACAAGAGGTCGAGAAGCGTTTTCTGGCAGTGCCGGATGCGAAACTTGCGGAGGAACATCTGCGCATCCTGACCCAGGAGCCGCATATCGCCGGAACGCCGGAAGACAAAGCCACCGCCGATTATGTAGCGAAGAAATTCCGCGACGCCGGACTGGAGACGGAGATTGTCGAATACAAAGTCTGGCTGAACTATCCATCGGAAGTCACCGTGGACATGACCGCGCCGGCGGGCGTGACCATGCATGGTCCGCGGCCCGAGCATGTGGACAACGATCCGTTCCAGGACGATCCGCGCGTAGTCAATACCTATAACGGAATGTCGCCGTCCGGAGACGCGGAAGCGGACGTGGTCTACGCGAACTACGGCTCGCCCGATGACTTCGACAAATTGAAGCAGATGAACGTAGACGTGCGCGGCAAGATCGTCATCGTCCGCTACGGCCAGAATTTTCGCGGAGTGAAAGCATTCGTCGCGCAGGAGCGCGGCGCGGCGGGCGTGATTATTTATTCCGATCCCAAAGACGACGGATACTACCGCGGCGATGCGTATCCCAAAGGCCCGTGGCGTCCGGCGAGCAGCACGCAGCGCGGATCGGTTGGCTTCATGTTTCAGTTTCCAGGCGATCCGACTACACCGGGAATCGCGTCGGTGCTGTCGTTGCCGGATTCGAAACGAGTGCCGCCGGCGGAGTCCGCGCAGCTCTCGAAGATTCCTGTCACGCCGCTTTCCTATGCCGACGCCTCTCCAATCATGGAGCATCTGGGTGGACCGGCCTCGCCGCGCGAGTGGCAGGGAGCGCTGCCCTTTACGTATCACGTCGGTCCCGGTCCGGCGAAGGTGAAGATTCATCTGAAACAGGATTATCAGTTCCGAATAATCTGGGATGTGATCGGCAAAGTGCGCGGAACCAAGTCGCCGGACGAGTGGGTGGTCGCGGGTAATCATCGCGATGCGTGGGTGTATGGCGCGGTCGATCCGAACAGCGGCACGGCCGCGATGCTCGAGTCGGTGCACGGACTGGGCGAACTACTCAAGTCGGGATGGAAACCGAAGCGAACGATCGTGATCGGAAGTTGGGACGCGGAAGAAGAAGGCCTCATCGGCTCGACCGAGTGGGGCGAAGATCACGCCAGAGAATTGTTGAATGCCGCTTCGTATTTCAATATGGACGTTGCGGTTTCAGGCCCGAAATTTGGGGCATCAGGCGTGCCGACCCTGAAACAATTTATTCGCGAGATCACAAAAGTTGTGCCCGCTCCGCAGGGCGGGACGGTGTATGACGCGTGGAAGAAGACCAGCGAACCCAACGCGGAGAATTCCCGATCGCTCGAGTCGCTAACGGGTGTTTACAAGCCGCCCGCAGCGCAGGTTCGCAGCGATGTTCCAGTGGGCGATCTGGGCAGCGGCTCGGACTACACAGTTTTTTTACAGCATCTGGGAGTGCCCTCCACCGATATCGGATCGACGGGCGATTACGGCGTCTATCACTCGGTGTTCGATAATTTTGCGTGGTTCAAAAAATTTGCCGACCCCGATTTCCGCTTCGAGCAGCAGATGGCTCGGGTCTTCGGACTGGAAATGATCCGCATGGCCAGCGCCGATGTTCTTCCCCACAACTATGAGGACTACGGCAAAGAAATTCTGATCTATCTCGATGCGGCCAGGAACAAATCCAAAGAACGCTTCGCAGACAAGAAGCCAGATTTCACAGCCGCCATAGAGGGTGCGCGCCATCTGGAACAAGCGGGTGCGAAGATGCAGCAGAAGCAGCGCAAGCTGCCGAACGATCCCGAACGCATGAATACTGCGTTGCGAGACACGGAACGGGCGCTGCTGATTCCCGAAGGACTGCCGAATCGTTCGTGGTATCACCACGCGATCTACGCTCCAGGGCAGTACACCGGATACGCGGCCGTCGTAATCCCCGGCGTGAATGAAGCGATTGATGCCGGAGACGCCCGCCGCACCGAACAACAAATAGCCGCCCTGGCCGCAGCCTTGCATCGGGCGGCGATAGCTCTGGAACAGTACCGGTAAACGATGGCGGCAGTATTGACGGCAAAAGAACGGCTCCTCAGGTAGGACTCGAATCCACAACCCTCCGGTTAACAGTCGGGTCGCACCTGTTGGAGTGCAGGTAATTTCAACGACTTAAGTGGAGCGCTCCGGTGTTTTTGGAGTGCTTTCGGCAACACCTAGCGGTTGTCGTCGTCCTGAGGTACAGTCTTGCCATCAAGATTCAATCCTGTCCGATGAGAGTTCGTCGCAAGCCCGAGTTTTCCCGTCCCATCGCCCAAGGCTACAGACACAAATTGATTTTTTGAAGTGACGGCGACATCAAGTTTGCCGTCCCCGTTGAGGTCTGCCACAACAATAGACCGTTCCATGGGGCCAGTAGTTCCAATCACTGGCAGGCGCGATTTCCCGCCCACGCGAAATCTGCCCTTCCCGAGATTGAGCAGAACTACGATTTGCGGCCCAGTGTCCTCACCGCTGATGAGGGAACCTTGTCCCGGACGGCGAATTGCCCTGCCCTGGCGCAGTGGGATTCGCTGGTCTTGGGGAACTCCTATTCGACAGTCCCGGTCGCTATTCGCGGATTCTCAGTGTCTCTTGTGCGTGATACCGCTCGATATCAAAAAAACGCGGCCGGAATGGTAGCCGCGCACGCCACTCCATCCTGAGGTGATCAAGAACGCGCTCATGCCATCGCCTTTCACGTCGCCCATGGTGACTGAATCGAAGCCAAACGTGTCGCCAGGGGTTCTGCACGTGTAGGTATGAATAAGATGTCCGTCCAGACCAGAGTAAAGATAGGCACGCCCCGCACCAACCGCCGCGCCAGAGTATTGCCATGCACCGACAATGACATCCGCGTGGCCATCTCCATCCGCATCGCCCGCTATGGATGAACTAGTACCGAATCCCTCGCCCGCTGTTTCGCCGGTCAAAGTGAACAGTCGGTGACCGTCTTTTCCTGAATGGATATACACGCGTCCTGTCGACGGACCCTTGGCGTTGTTCGACCAATCGGACGCATACACGTCCGGCACCCCGTCGCCATCTACATCGCCGAGAACGGACAGAAACATGTATCCCAATGCAGCGCCTGTATCGTCGGC
>JAYTFO010000534.1:0-3239 GCA_043734305.1 Acidobacteriota bacterium
GACAAAATGGCCACCACATCTCCGGAGCGCAACTGCGGCGCAATCCCGGCCACGATCGCGTCGGCATCAGCCATGATTTTTGCGATGCGGCCTTTCTTCTGAAGCTCCGCCGCCACTTGATTCAGATCGAGCCGCTCCGCTTCCGGAATTGCCTCCGACTTGAAAACATTCGCGATCACCACTTCGTCCGCCAACGCCAGGCTGTTGGTAAGCGCCTCCTGGAGCACGTTGCGGCGCATCGTATTCGAGCGCGGCTCCAGCACCGCCCACAAGCGCGCCGACGGATACCGCGACCGCAGAGCTCGCAAAGTCTGCTCAATGGCAGTCGGGTGATGCGCGAAGTCGTCGATGATCGTCACGCCATTTACTTCCGCTTTCACTTCCAGCCGCCGCTTCACGCTCTGGAATGTTCGCAGCGCCTCCGCGATCACTTCTTTCGGGACTCCATAGTCAGCAGCCATGGCGGCCGCCGCCGTCGCGTTCCACACGTTGTATTCGCCCGCCAGCGAAAACTCGAAGTCCGCCCACGGCTTCCCTTCGCACAAAACCGTCCACGAAGTTTTCGCGGCGCCAAACTTCATGTTCGTAATCCGCCACGTCGCGTGATCGGTAGGACCGTAGCCTTCCAGCGGACAAAGCGCCTTTTCCAGGCAGCGTTCCAAACTCTTACCGCTATCAAATGCAATGATCCGCCCCCGCCGCGGAACAAGATTCACCAGCCGCTTGAACGCCGTTTCCACCGCATCCAGGTCTTTGTAAATATCCGCATGATCGAATTCCACCGACGTCAGGATGACCGCGTCCGGAAAATAATGCAGAAATTTCGGGCCTTTGTCGAAGAACGCGGTGTCGTATTCGTCGCCTTCCAGAATGAAGTAGCGGCCATCGGCAAGTCCGAAACTGCTCCCGAAATTTTCGGCGATCCCCCCGATCAAAAATGACGGCTGCAAATCCGCAGTCTTAAAAATCCACGCCAGCATGGACGTGGTCGTCGTCTTGCCGTGCGTCCCCGCGACCACCAGCACTTCTTTGCCTACCAAAAATTGATCGCGCAAAATCTGCGGCAACGATCGAAACGGAATCCGCTCGTCGAGCACATGCTCCAATTCCACATTGCCGCGTGAGATCGCATTCCCCACCACCACCAGATCGGGCCGCGGATTCAGATTCGCCTCCGCAAACGGCTGCGCCACCGGAATGTCCAGCGACGCCAGGAACGTCGACATCGGTGGATACGCGGCGGCATCCGACCCGGTCACGCGAAACCCGCGCTCCTTCAGCATTCCCGCCAACGACGCCATCGCCGTCCCGCATATACCGATCAAATGAATGTGTCTTGAATTCGCTGTCATGGTGAAATCTTACTAAGTGTAACGGATCGTCCAGAAGTCTCAGGTGACGGGTCACAGGTCTTAGGCCTCAGGAAACCTGGAGGCATTTCTTTGCGACCTTTGCGATCCCTTCGCGTCCTTTGCGGTTAAACGCTCTTCGTCGCCGGAACAAAAATAAATCGTTGGCCATCCGGAAGCCCGTGTCCCCTGTGGTTAAGCCTTGTTTGTGGCGGACTCCAGCACTCTCAACGCAACGCTGCCCCCAACCGCCAACCGCGCCCGCACCCCCATCGGCAGCGTAATATTCGCCCGCGAAACATGCCCCGACCGCATCCCGAACGCCACCGGAATCCCCAGATCTCCAACCACTCGCAACACAACTTCTTCCAGCGTGTAGTCCTGGTTCACGCTCTGACGGCAATCCTGCATCTCGCCAAACACAATCCCGCGCACACCCTCCAACTTCCCTGCCAGCTTCAATTGCATCAGCATGCGATCAATCTGGAACGGCTTCGCCGCAACATCTTCCAGGAACAATATCGTCCCCTCGGTGCGAATCTCGTACGGAGTTCCCAGCGACGCCACCAGAATCGACAAGCATCCCCCATACAAAATTCCTTGCGCTTCCCCTTCAACCAAACCTCGCGCGCCGGAGTCGCTTCCGATCTCCCACTCAGTCGTCCCGCTCACCGCCGCTGTCCATGAGGCAAAATCAACCCCATCGTCCGCAGCAAAATCCTTAGTGAGCATCGGGCCATGAAACGTAACCACGTTGGCTGCGTCGGCAAAGCGCGTCAACAGGCTTGTAAGGTCGCTGTAACCGCAAAAAATCTTGGGATGCGCCGCAATCTTCTTCAGATCAAGCGCGTTCAGCAGATAATTCGATCCGTAACCTCCGCGCGCACAGACGATGGCGCGCACATCTTCACGCGCAAACATCTCTTCCAGTTCCCGCGCCCGCCGTTCCACCGAACCGGCAAAATACAAATCGCGTTCCAGGATCGAATCGAAATAGAACGGCTCGTATCCCAACCGCCGCAGCGCTTCGCATCCGCGTTCCAGCAAATCGCGTTTGATATTCGACGCCGGCGCGACAATGCCAACCTTGTCTCCTGTGCGGAGCGCCGGTGGCTTGATTCGCGAAAGCGGAGAGTTAGAAAACATGCTGATTCGATCTTGCTGATTTGATCTTAAACGAAGAACTCTCCCCGGCAGACGAGCGTCGCCGGACCCCGCAGAAAAACATTGCCTTCCCAGCGCACCGTCTGCGTTCCTCCCGGAGCCGTCACGCTCACCGGAGACGACACTCGCTTCCCCACAATTGCCGCCACCGCCGACGCGCACGACCCCGTGCCGGAAGACAACGTCTCTCCCACTCCGCGTTCGAACAGACGGATTTCAATTTCATTCGGCCCGCGCACGGCAACATACTCCACATTCGTCCCCTCTGGAAATGCGGGCTGCGACGCAATCAGCGCCGCCTGCCGCTGCCAGCCTTCCGAAAAACTATCCACCAACATCGCGAAATGCGGATTCCCCATCGAAACCTTCGTCCCCACCGCCCGCACACCCATCGTCTCGATCACCGCATCTCCCACCACCACCGGCGCGCCCATGTCGGCATCGAACTCAAATGTCGCGCCCTGCCGCCCCGTCAGCCGGCATGTCTTCAACCCCGCTCCCGTTCGAATCACGACATCCGACTTGCCCGTCTGCGACGACAACCACGCCGCAACGCATCGCGTACCGTTGCCGGAAACTTCCGCCTCGGACCCGTCGGCGTTAAACAACTGCGCGCGCACATCGGCCCCGGCATCGGGAAACAGCCACTCCACGCCGTCGGCGCCAACGCCGCTATGCCGGTCGCACATCCGACGACTGATCGCACTCATGTCGCCCGCCACCGCC
>JAYTFO010000535.1:0-2382 GCA_043734305.1 Acidobacteriota bacterium
TCCGGAGTTAATTTTTTGTCTTTGGCTTTCTTGGAGAGCTGCGTGAGTTCAGCCGCGAGTTCGACGATGTTCTTCTTGTCCACGTCGCGAATCACCGGCACCAGCAGGCCGCGGTCGGTGTCCACCGCCACGCCGATGTTGATGTACTGCTTGTAAATGATTTCTTCCTTCCCCATATCGATCGACGCATTGAACTGAGGGAAAACTTTCAGGGCCGACGCGGCGACCTTGAGCGCGATGGCGGTGACGGTCATCTTGCCGCCGGCTTCTTCCGCGCGCGGAGCAAATTTTGCGCGCAGTTGCTCAAGTTCGGTGATGTCGGAGCGGTCCTGTTGCGTGACGTGCGGGATCGTGTTCCAGGCTTGGCGAAGATGCTCGGCAGTTTTGCGCCGCACTCCGCGCATGGAGACGCGCTCAATTTTGCCCCACTTGGCGAAATCGGGAAGCGCGGACTCGGCGAATCCCAGCGCCGGAATCTGCGCCGCGACGGCCGCTGCGGCCAGCACATTTTTCGCATGCAGCTTGACGTCGTCATCGCTGATCCGTCCGCCCGGTCCGCTGCCTTGCACGCTGTGGATATCGACACCAATCTCGCGTGCCAGACGTCGAACGCTCGGTGCGGCGGGAACCGGGTCTCGATGTTCCGTGCCCGCTACTTTGGCCAGTTGCATCGGCATCGCGAACGAGGGCAGCGCAGCAGACGGCTGATCGGGTGGAAGGGCCTGCTCTTCTGTTTTGCCCTCGGCCTTCATCGCCATTTGGAATGACAGACGAGCTGCGTGCTGTCCGGAAATATGTTCGACCGGTTCGTGTTTCTTCGGGGACTCGGCGGGCGCAGCCGCTCCGCCCTCGAGTGTGAAGATCACCTGACCGACTTTGATCTTCTCGCCCTCTTTGACTTTGACCTCGCGCACCACGCCGCTCACGTTCGACGGAACTTCCACGACGGCTTTGTCCGTCTCCAGTTCCATGACGGGCTGGCCTTCGGAGACACGCGTCCCTGGCGCGATCATGAGGCGCACGAGATCTCCAGAGTCGATGTTCTCGCCGAGTTCCTGAAGCCTGAACTCGCTCGGCCCGGATGCGGGTTGCGATGGAGTTGCACGTCGTTCCACTCTGGTCGCGGCAGGCGCAGGGGATGCCGATGGAGCTGCGGGCGCGACTTTTTGCTGCGGCTGCTTCGGCGCCGGCGCCGCTTCCGTCTTCTTTGCAGCGACCGGGCCAGAACCATTCTCGACCGTAAAAATAACTTGCCCGACGCGAAGTTTGTCGCCTTCTTTGACGCGAATTTCGCCGACCGTCCCGCTGACTGACGAAGGCACTTCGATCACCGCCTTGTCCGTCTCCAGTTCCATGACGGTCTGGCCCGCGGCGATGCTCGCGCCGGGGCTGATCATGAGGCGCACCAGGTCGCCGCTATCGATATTCTCCCCGAGTTCGGGCAGTTTAAATTCCGTTGCCATTCTTTGTCTTTTTCCTTAAGCCGGCTTAGCTGATCGCCGGGTTCATTTTTTCAGGATTGATGCCGAGATCGTGGACCGCTTTCTCCAGAACGTCGGAGCCGACCTGCTTTTCACGGGCGAGTGCTGTCAGTGTGGCCAGCACGATATGTTTTGCATCCACTTCAAAGAAATCGCGAAGTGCGGCGCGGCTTTCACTGCGGCCGAATCCGTCCGTGCCCAGCGAGAGCAATTTTCCCGGTACCCATTGCGCAATACTTTCGGGCAGCACTTTCATGTAGTCCGAAGCCGCAATGAACGGCCCGGGCGCGCCCTGTAGCGTTTGTGTGACATAGGGAACTTTCGGCGTCTCCTTGGGATGCAGCATGTTCCAGCGTTCGCAATCGTTGCCGTCGCGATAGAGCGCCTTGTAGCTGGTCACACTCCATACGTCGGCGGCCACACCATAATTCTTTTCGAGGATTTCCTGCGCCTTCAGCACTTCATACATGATGGTGCCGCTGCCGAATATCTGGGCGCGCAATTTCGCATCCTTCTTTTCTGACGCGCGATAGCGATACAAGCCCTTCAGGATGCCCTCGCGAATGCCAGGCTGGTTGGGCATTTCAGGCATCGGGAGGGGTTCGTTGGTGACGGTCAGGTAGTAGAAGATGGATTCGCCGTCCACGTACATGCGCTTGATGCCATCCTGAATAATGATGGCGATTTCATAAGCGAATGCGGGATCGTAAGCCATCAGGTTGGGAACCGGTAGCGCGAGCACGTGACTGTGTCCGTCCTGATGCTGCAAGCCTTCTCCGGCCAGAGTGGTTCTGCCTGCGGTACCACCGATCAGGAATCCGCGGCACCGTATATCGGCCGCCAGCCAGATCAGATCGCCGATGCGCTGAAATCCGAACATCGAGTAGTAAATGAAAAACGG
>JAYTFO010000536.1:0-3463 GCA_043734305.1 Acidobacteriota bacterium
AAACGGAAGGGCACGAATTTATTCGTGCCGTAAGCCTTCGAATGTGTCTGCGCTTTAGCGCCTGAGGTTTGCTCTGTTTGTCCTCAGTGATTCGTTCCGAACCATCTTCAGCCGTTCGACACACAGCCGCCGAATACTTGCGCTCTCTGTTGAGGGGCTGCACCGGCCAAATCGATTTTTTCCGCAGTCTGTGAAGCCGTGCCCGTCCCAAATCCCGCGACGCCCTCTCACCGGAACGCAAAGTCCTGGGAGTATCCCACCAACCGCTCCAGCGAAGTCCGTTCCAACTCCCGCGAACCAGTTTCCGTTTCACCGCTCAGCGTATCCAGAATGCACTCCATGGATTCCGTCGATCCCGTCCACACCGGCGAAAGCCGATCGCGTTCCACTGCCAGTTCTCCTACCACCCTCCCCACCGAGAAGCTGGGGTAGTTCGACCCCGCCCCCGTCGTATCCAGCGCCATCGGCAAGGGTGTGATCCCGCCCGCGACCAATTGCAGGTTCGCGTGATTCAGCCAATGTGTCAGCAACATTTTCAAATGCACTTTGCCGCATACGCCGCGGATTCTCCCTTCCCGCGCCAGCACGGGGTGCCACGCGAGAACCTTCACCCGATCCAGCCAGCAGTTCTCCATCACCAGGAACCATCCGCCGTGGCGCTTGGTCTCAATGCCACATACGGCACACGACAAACGACTCGCTCCCTCGAAATTCATGGCCTCTTCCTTTCCAACGCACACAGTTTTTCTAGGCCGTTACCGTCTGCCAGCGCGGTTCATTGGCCCGGCTGAGAGGTACCGTCATCATTCCCTGTTCGGGGTCGAAGCGCAGAGTGAAATGGTAGGAACAGGCTTGGCACAGCCAAAAATGTTCCCGCCGCGGCAGCCGCTTCCGCTGCCCGTCGAACGCGTCTTCGTCATGGGGAGGAGCTTCCGCAAGAAACAGCTTGCCTTCACGCATCGAACGGAAGGGTACGGTACAAGCTGGGTTGGCGCATTTCCGCAGCATAGTAGTGTCCCATCTTTTCTCCTGAAAAGTTCGGCCAGAGAGAATAGTCGGAACACTGCACGCCGCGTGCCGAAGTCCTACTTCTTAAATGGTGAGCTACTTGTATGACTCTGAGGTGGTTATAGGCCCGCCTCCGGGTCACGATCCCTGCCGCCCGTTCTTGCTGACGGACGCTGGTCACATCCGCCGAACCCTCGTCACCGATGACAAACTGGAATGGCAAACTGCAATGCCAGACGGGCTGCTCGAGCGCACTGTTATTTTTTCTGCAATTCGCGGACGTATCCTATGACCGCCTTGGTCTGGTTCGCGTCCAGCGCCTTGGCCACGCCCGCGTGCTTCGGATTGCTGGCCAGGAACTTCGTAATGTCGTCGTCCGACTTTGCCTTGACCTCCTCGGAGATCAAGCTGGGAATCTTCGCGGCCGGTTTGCCCGCGCCATCCGGACCATGACACATCGCGCATTTCGCCTTATAAAGCCCGGCGCCATCCTCCGCCCAAGCCAGACTCGGCACCAGAATGAATAATGCCACCGCGATTACCACCACCAGCACCGCGACCTTTGTCTTCATGATTGCGTCCTTTCAAAAAATTCTTCTTCCCACGCAGAAAGCAGGCGTGGCCCGGGATAACCACCCGATGCGATTCTCGCCACCACCGCTGCCTCCGGGCTCAACTGTTGCATTTCTGCGCTGCGGTAAGTTTCAACAGTAGGAGGATGCGTTGCGGTGATGCGGGTCACCCTTAACCGTGATTCGGCTACGCTGCCAACGTGTTGTCCAACAGGAAGATAGCGGACTCAAAAACCACGAAACGCGACTTGCCGTTGTAGCGCCGCCGTCCCGGCGGCTGTCGTGGGGGCGTCCCGCCCCCACATGCAACGGCGAGACGCCGTCGCGACATTTTGTGCCGGGTATTCCGATTCTGCCATCGTGCGGCCAGAGCCTGGGGGGCTCCACTTTTTCGCGCACTTACACACTACGACACAGGCTCCGCAAAGGGACGGCACACCGGCGCTACTTCAGCAGCAACGCCGAAGCCGCCACGACAATCCCGGTGCTGCCAAACAGCAGACCCAGATACCAGAACAACCGTCGCCCGGAGAGCAGCGTAATCGACGTAATCACCAGCGCGATCTCCAGGAACACTTCGCCCAAATCGAACCGGTCCGTCTTGCGGTGAGCCAGCTCCGCTTCTTGTTCCAGTTCGCGCGCCTTCGCATCCAGTTCCTTCTGTTCGTCGCGATACCGCTCCGCTTCCGCACGATATCTCTCTTGCAGCTTGGCCGCCGCTTCCGCATCCTTGGTAGCGATCACGGTAGTCAGATCGGCGAACAGCTCATCCTCATGCCGCCGGATGTTCTTCGCCTGGTAGTACCCCCACTGATCGGTAACCTTGTTCTGTATGACGACCTCTTCTATACCCGTCCGGTGTCCCGCCAGAGAAACCGTAGCCACCAGCACGGCCAGCACCGCCATCGTCAGCGTGACCGGAGCCAGGCTCGGATCATGCTTGGCATGTTCCGCATGTTCCTGTAACTCGTGCAATTCTTCCGACATTGATTTCCATCTCCAGTAAGAGTTGTGTTCCGGAACCTCTGCCCTCGAACCTCTGACCTTAACCTATTCTCCCATCACTTTCACAATGACGCGCTTGTCGCGTTGCCCATCGAACTCAGCATAAAAAATTCGCTGCCAGGTTCCAAAGTCGAGCCTACCATTTGTCACCGGCACAATCACCTCATGATGAATCAGCAGCGCCTTCAGATGCGAGTCGCCATTATCCTCTCCCGTCTGATGATGCCGGTACTCCGGATTAAACGGCGCCAACCCCTCCAGCCACTGATCGATATCCTCAATCAGACCACTCTCGTTGTCATTTACATAAACGCCCGCCGTGATGTGCATCGCCGAAACCAGTACCATCCCATCCTTGATCCCGGACTTCTTGAGAATCCCCTCCACCTGCGGCGTCAGGTGAATATAGGCTCGTTTGCTCTTGGTGTGAAAGGTCAGATATTCGGTGTGAAATTTCATGGCCAATTGTAAAACGTTCCTTGTGGGTGGACACTCTGTCCGCCGCCTTTGACCCGCGCTCTGATGGGTGGACATGATCCGCGGTATCAAAGGAAGACCGTCCGGCCCGCAGGGTAACCAAATTCTCCGACCCTTCCCATCGTCCGTCTGCCATCCCGCCCTTCGTCCAAGTGGGCACCGTCCTCTTAGCCCTTTTGGCATCTGAGCCCCTGCCCATTTTCCCGCTATCTTTACTTATATATGTCCGCTCCTGCCCCCTCCCCCGACGGCAGCAAGGTCACGCACGCCCTGCTCCAACTCCTCCGTGGACGCTCCTACGAAGAAATTCGCGCCCGCATGTACGACAACGCCCTCGGGACGCCGTGGTGGTCCGCCTGCAAAACCGAATTGGATATCCGCAAGAGCGAACGCCTGGCGAC